>JACRML010000034.1 GCA_016214995.1 Deltaproteobacteria bacterium | reverse complement strand
TACAATTTGCTCAAAATGTACGGACCTTTTTCAGTTACCGCCACCGTATGTTCAAAATGCGCTGAAAGACTACCGTCCTTTGTAACAGCTGTCCAGCCGTCATCCAGAACAACTATATCGCTTCCACCTGCATTTATCATAGGCTCTATTGCGAAAACCATTCCGGCCTTCAACCTAATCCCGCTTCCCGGGGTTCCAAAGTTTGGAACCTGAGGGGCTTCATGCAACTCCCTGCCTATCCCATGCCCCACAAATACCCGTACTACTGAAAAACCATTCTCTTCTACATAACTTTGAACAGCATAAGATATGTCGAAAAGCCTATTGCCAACACAAGCCTTTTCTATCGCCCTTGACAGTGCAGTCTCAGTAACATCTATTAATCTACTGGCCTCTTCTGATATCCTGCCAAGTGGTATAGTTACGGCAGCATCACCATAATAACCATCGCACTCAGCACCCACATCTACGCTCAGTATATCACCTTCTCTTAAAACCCTATTTGAAGGCATCCCATGAACAACTTCTTCATTGACTGAAGCACATATGCAATACGGATAGCCTCTGTAACCTTTGAAAGCTGGCCTGACTTTTCTTTTCTTTAGCTCTGCATCGCACAATCTTTCAAGCTCTATAGTTGCAACTCCAGGCCTTGCAGCATCTCTTATAACAGCAATAACTTCAGCAACGGCAAGGTTGCTCTTCCTCATCTTTTCTATCTCATACGGCGATTTGAGGACTATTATCCCACTCTCTTTCATCCCGTTAGAAAGCCCCCGTTAGAAAACTATTAGTAAGCACGTTCCAAAAACATAGATTAAAACACTTTCTAACGGAATTCAATGGCATTCACTATCTTTTCTGTTATCTCCTTAAACCCTCCCACACCATCTATTGCAACAAGAAGTCCTTTTTTCTTATAAAAATCTGTAAGCGGCGAGGTCTGTCCTTCATAAACCTTCAGTCTGGCCTCAATTGTATCCTCTTTATCGTCATCTCTCTGGTATATCTCACCTTTGCACTTATCGCATATTTTATCTTCCATAGAAGGATTAAAAATAATATGATAGCCCTCTCCGCAATTTCTACACACCCTCCTGCCGCTAAGCCTCTTTACAATCTCCTTATGCGAAACCTCTATGTTTATTACCTTGTCTCTTTTCAACAACCTCTGCCTGTGTGATGTTCCTCGGAAAACCATCGAGTATGAAACCTGTCTTACAGTCACCCCTTGTAAGTCTTTCTGCAACTATCTCCACCACAAGATTATCAGGCACCAATGCCCCTTTATCCATAAACGATCTGACCTTTATGCCAAGCGGCGTCTTATCCCTTACGGCAACCCGCAGTATATCGCCTGTAGAAATCTGCGGAATGCCATATCTGGCTGCAAGGCTTTTGGCCTGGCTCCCCTTTCCGGCCCCGGGCGGTCCGAGAAGGATAAGATTTAACACCTAACCCCTCCTGCCCTTGAGTCTGCCTGTTTTAAGAAGGCCGTCATACGACCTGGCCAGCACATGTGATTCTATTTGCTGGGCCGTATCCAGTGCAACACCCACAACTATCAAGAGAGAAGTACCGCCAAAATAGAATGGAACATTCCACCAGCCTATTAAAAATGACGGAAGGACGCATACAACCGCAAGATAAATTGCTCCCCAGAGCGTCAGTCTTGTAAGGATTTTGTCTATATGCTCGGCTGTATTAGGCCCTGGTCTTATACCAGGAACAAAACCGCCGTATTTTTTCAGATTTTCAGCCACATCATTAGGATTAAACTGGATTGCAGTATAAAAATATGTAAAAAATATTATCAACCCGGCATAAAGGGCATTATAAATACCCCCTGTGGGGTTAAGACCATTTGCAATACTTTTAAGCCACGGCAGATCTATAAAATTAATAGCAGTAGCCGGAAATATAATTAAAGAAGAAGCGAATATAGGCGGTATAACACCTGCCGAATTTACCTTCAATGGGATATGACTGCTCTGCCCACCATACATCTTTCTTCCCACCATCCTCTTTGGATACTGTATTGGGATTCTCCTTTGCCCCAATTCCACAAAGATGATAAAGGCGATAACCGCTACCATCATGGCAACCAATAAAATAACAAACAGGAAGTTCATCTCGCCTGTCTTTACAAGACTGAAGGTGTTGCCAACGGCTGTAGGAAACCTTGCAACAATGCCTGCAAATATGATGAGCGATATGCCGTTTCCTATCCCTCTCTCGGTTATCTGTTCTCCAAGCCACATTATAAAAGCTGTCCCTGCTGTCAGTGTTATAATAGTCACAATCCTGAAACCCCAGCCAGGCATTTGAACAACTAATTCACCAGCAGGACCTTTCATGCTTTCAAGACCTATGCTTATACCAAGCCCCTGTATTAAACTCAGAGCGACTGTTCCATATCTGGTATACTGGGTTATCTGTTTTCGGCCTGATTCACCCTCTTTTGAAAGTTTTTCCAGATGAGGTACGACAACGGTAAGAAGCTGTATAATAATAGAGGCGCTGATATACGGCATTATACCGAGGGCAAAAACCGAAAACCTCTCCAGCGCTCCGCCTGTAAACATTACAACAAAATCCAGAAGTGTTCCCTTTGCCTGATTGAAAAAACCAGCCAAGGCCTGGGCATCTATTCCTGGCGTTGGAATAAATACGCCGATCCTGTATACAGCCAGAAGAAGAATAGTAAACAGTATCCGACGGTTAAGTTCTGGGATCTTACCTATATTCTGGATGCCGCCTGCCAATTATACTACCTCTGCCCTTCCACCGGCTGCCTCTATCTTTTTTCTGGCTGCAGCAGTAAACTTATTGGCCTTCACTGTCAAGGAAACTTTTATTGCACCGTCCCCTAATATCTTTATGCCGTCTTTTATGTTCTTCACAATGCCTTTCCCAACAAGGGCATCCCTGTCAACCACGTCGCCCTTATTAAAGTCAGACAATCTTTCTATATTGACAATGTCATATATCTTCTTGAACTTGTTGGTGAAGCCTCTCTTGGGAAGCCTTCTGTGAAGAGGCGTCTGACCGCCTTCATATCCAAGCTTTGTACTCCCGCCTGTCCTTGCTTTTTGACCCTTATGTCCCTTTCCTGATGTCTTACCCAGACCAGAGCCTTCTCCTCTGCCAACCCTTGTCCTCTTCTTTACTGCCCCTTTTGGAGCTTTAAGTCTGTTTAGCATTGTTTTTCCCTTTGTAGTAACTCAAGCCTTTAGGCTTGAAGTTTTTTTAAGGCTAAAACCATGAATTGCAATATTATCACTCAACGTTTTATGCTGTTCTGTAATGATAACCCTATGCCTCTTGCCTTAGATACAGATTCAGGGCTCTTAAGTTGCATCAGGGCATTCATTGTAGCCTTTACCATATTGTGCGGATTAGTTGAACCGAGAGATTTTGTTAATACATCATGGATACCTGATACCTCTAAAACCATTCTCACTGCTCCGCCTGCTATAATCCCTGTTCCAGGAGACGCCGGTTTTAATATTACCTTTCCTGAACTGTAATGACCGGTAATCTCATGGGGAATAGTACGCACTGCAAGAGGAAATTTCACCAGATTTTTTTTAGCCTGTTCTATTGCCTTTCTTATTGATTCAGGAACCTCATTTGACTTTCCCAAACCTACCCCGATATGGCCATTGTTATCTCCCACAACCACTATGGCATTAAAGCTAAATCTTTTGCCACCCTTAACAACCTTAGCTACCCTATTGAGATAAACAACCTTATCCTTTAATTCCAATCCCTTTGGGTCTATCCTTTCCAAACGACCTCCTTACTCGCTTTGCGAGAATTGTAAATTAGAAATTGTAAATTTTAAATTATACATTTATTTTTCATTTTACAATTTTCAATTTGCACTTTTCAATTTACAATTAAAACTTTAGTCCTGCCTCTCTTGCACCATCTGCTACAGCTTTAATCCTTCCATGATAGAGAAATCCTCCCCTATCAAAAACCACTTTATCTATGCCTTGAGAAATCGCCTTTTTTGCTATAAATTCTCCTACCTTTTTGGCTGCCTCTGCCTTTTTAATATCTTTAACTTTATTTTTAATGTCTTTACTGATGGTAGAAACTGCCACAAGTGTCTTGCCAGTAATATCTTCTATTAGCTGGACATAGATATGGTTGTTGCTCCTGTACACATTAAATCTTGGCCTTTCGGAAGTACCTTTGATTTTTCTCCTAATCCTTCGCTTCCTTTTTAAGTGACTCTCTTTCTTCTTTTCTATATCCATGTCGTTTCACTCCATTGTAAAATGAAAATTGAAGATTGAAAAATGCAAAGTTAAAAACTTCTTTTAAAATTTACAATTTGCATTTTGCAATTTACAATTGCCGTAAGGCTTATGCCGCCTTGCCTCCACCTGTAGCCTTCCCAGCCTTACCTGCCTTCCTTCTTACAACCTCTTCTGTATATTTTATACCCTTGCCTTTGTAAGGATCCGGAAGTCTGAATGCCCTTATCTCAGCTGCGGTCTGGCCTAAAAGCTGTTTATCCATTCCTTTTAATATGATACTGGTCTGTTTATCTACTGCTGCGGTAATACCTTTGGGCAGTGTATATTTAATCGGGTGCGAATAACCAAGGCTCAAATTCAGCACACTACCCTGAATCTCAGCCCTGTAACCGACTCCAACGATTTCAAGGCTCTTTTGAAAACCCTCAGTAACCCCTTTAACCATATTTGCTATCAGGCTACGTGTCAAACCGTGAAGCATGATGGTTTTCTTATCTTCTCCATTCCTTGTTATCTTCATTTCGCTGCCAGAAACAACAGCCTTAAGTTCTTTGCTCAAAGGCTGAACAAGACTACCCTTTGGCCCTTCAACCTTTATAACATCGCCATTAATACTGACCTTAGCACCTGCTGGAATAACTATATTCTTTTTGCCTATTCTGGACATATTAACTCCTGTAAACTGTAAGTTGTAAACTGTAAACAGAAAAAACAGTTCGCTGTTCACAGTTTACAGTTCACTTTAATACACCGTGCAAATAAGTTCTCCTCCAACCCCCATCTCAACGGCTTTTTTGTCAGTAAGAACCCCTTTAGATGTAGAAAGGATTGATATGCCGAGCCCATTTAACACCTTTGCAACATTATCTTTTTTAACAAATATCCTTAGACATGGTTTGCTTATCCTCTTTATAGCAGATATGACACCTTTCTTTGTTGCATCATATTTGAGCTGGATTTTAATTCTACCCTGACTATTATCCTTGATAAGCTCATATTCTTTGATATACCCCTCTTGCTTCAATATCTTAGCTATCTCAAGCTTAAGATTAGACAAAGGTATTTCTACTTCCTTATGTTTAGCACGGTTAGCATTTCTTATACGGGTAAGCATATCTGCAACAGGATCTGTAATAGCCATTTTAAAACTCCCTTCTTTTAGTAAGCAGTAAGGAGTAAGCAGCAACTACCTGCTGTCTACTACATACTGCTTAGTGCCTACTCCTTACTGTTTTTTATCTACCAACTTGATTTAATAATTCCAGGAATTTCACCTTTTAGTGCCAGTTTACGCAAACACAGTCTGCACATCTTGAATTTTCTGTAATAGCCTCTAGACCTTCCGCACAAAGGACATCGATTATATTCCCTGACTTTAAATTTATTTTTTCTGGCAGCCTTTACTGCTAAACATTTTTTTGCCACAAAACCCCCAAATATATTTCCGATTTTAGATTGCCGATTTTAGAATTTTTAAATCGTAAATCGAAAATCGTAATTATCTAAACGGCATCCCGAAATATTTCAAAAGCGCCTTTGCCTCATTATCAGTTTTTGCAGTAGTGACAAACGTTATATTCATGCCTCTTATCTTGTCTATTTTGTCATATTCTACCTCAAGAAAGATAATCTGCTCTCTTATACCGATTGTGTAGCTGCCTCTCCCGTCAAAAGACTTGTCAGATACACCCTTAAAATCTCTCACCCGTGGAAGCGCAAAGTTAATAAATCTGTCTAAAAACTCATACATCTTAGCGCCCCTAAGGGTAACCATACAACCTATTGGCATTCCCTGCCTTAATTTGAACGAAGCTATGGATTGTTTTGCCGTAGTTACAACTGGCTTCTGTCCTGTTATACTGGCAATATCCTGCACTGCATGGTCAATAACCTTTACATTTTGCGTAGCCTCTCCAAGTCCAACATTCAAAACAATCTTTTCAAAACGAGGCACCTGCATGACATTTTTATACTTAAACTCCTTCATCATGCTTGGTACTATATTTTTATTGTATATACCTTTTAATCTGGCCATCATTTCTCCAAAACCTCCCCACACTTTTTGCAGAATCTTACCTTTTTACCGTCATCAAGAATCTTTTTCCCGGCACGAACAGGTCCTTTGCATTTATCACATATGAGCATTATATTGGAGATGGCCAATGGCGCTTCTTTCTCTATAATACCGCCCTGTTTATATTGGGAAGATGGTTTTGCATGTCTCTTTACCAAATTCAACTTTTCAATTAACACATGGCCATTATCTGGAATAACCCTTATAACCCTGCCGGTCTTCCCCTGCTCCCTGCCTTTGATTATCATAACCTGATCATTTTTTTTTATTTTATACTTAGCTAGCTGCATTGCGTCTCCCTATTGAGCTCATAGTTGACAGCCGATAGTTCATAGAAAAAACTATGAGCTATGAGCCAAGAGCTATGAACCGTAGTTACAACACTTCCGGTGCAAGAGATATAATCTTCGTAAACTTCTTTGCTCTGAGTTCCCTTGCCACAGGACCAAATATACGGGTGCCTACGGGCTCATTGTCTTTATTTATAATAACAGCAGAATTCTCATCAAATCTTATATAAGAACCATCAACTCGTCTTGTCTCTTTAACAGTACGGACAACAACCGCCCTTACCTTATCACCTTTTTTTACCTTGGCATTAGGAATAGCCATTTTCACAGACGCTGTAATAATATCTCCAATTACAGCATATCTCTTATTAGAGGCACCTATAACACCTATGCATGCTATCCTTTTTGCACCTGAATTATCAGCCACATTAAGTATGCTTCTCATCTGAATCATTTATGCCTTCTCCAATCCCTGCTTACTGCCTGCAGGGACAAGTATTTGATTTACAGACCATCTCTTTAATTTGCTTAATGGCCTCATCTCTACAATCTTCACCTTATCGCCTTCTTTACATTCAGCCTTTTCATCATGCACCATATATTTAACCTGCCTCTTAATATACTTCCCATAAAGAGGGTCTTTAATCAGCCTTTCAACAGAAACCATCACAGTCTTTTTCATTTTGTTGCTTACAACGGTCCCTGTTCTGCTCTTTCTCAATCCCTTTTTTACATTGTCTGCCATATCTTACGCCCTCTTTTCCATACCCTTTTCTTTAATAATTGTTTTTATGCGAGCCATATCTTTTTTTAATTGGGATATCTTCATGGGATTATCAAGCCTGCCTGCTGCATGTTGAACTCTTATATTAAAAAGTTCTTTAGATATCTCATTAAGTTTTAGCTTAATATCATCCAAAATCATTTCCCTTATCTCTGTAACCTTCATACAAGCCCCTCCCTGTAAACAATTTTAGTGGGTAGGGACAATTTGTAACTTGCCAACCTAAAGGCCTCTTTAGCAATATCCTCTGTAACACCCTCCATTTCATAGAGAATCCTACCCGGCTTTATAACAGCAACCCAATCCTCAGGATTACCCTTTCCACTCCCCATTCTTGTCTCAGCAGGCTTTTTGGTAACAGGCTTATCAGGGAATACCCTTATCCATATCTTACCGCCCCTTTTTATAAACCGGGTTATAGCAATACGTGCGGCCTCTATCTCCCTGGTTGTAAGCCAGCCGCACTCTATGGCCTGAAGGCCGTAATCGCCAAAATTAAGTTCAGCGCCTCTTGTTGCCTTGCCTCTTCTTTTACCTCTTTGCTGCTTTCTAAATTTTGTCCTTTTCGGCATTAACATAAGTCGCTACGCTCCATATGTAAATTGCAAAATGAAAATTTTAAATTGTAAAATTACAACCTTTCCTTAAATTTGCGCTTTGCAATTTGCATTTACAATTTCCAATTGTACTTTAACTAGCCCCTAGCCTCTGACCACTAACCACTGCACTTTCTGGCATTATCTCTCCCTTAAATATCCATACCTTTACCCCTATTAGCCCGTAAGTCGTCATGGCCTCTGCAAAACCATAGTCAATATCTGCCCTAAGTGTATGAAGCGGTACCCTTCCCTCTCTATACCACTCTGTCCTTGCGATTTCACTGCCGCCAAGCCTTCCGGCGCACATAACCTTTATCCCCTTCACACCAAGCTTGAGCGCAGTTGTCACAGCCTTCTTCATGGCCCTCCTGAATGCAACCCTTCTTTCCATTTGCAAGGCTATATTCTCGGCCACAAGCTGCGCATCGGTATCCGGTTTCCTAACTTCCTGGATGTCAATATCAAGATCCTTCCCGGCAAACTTAACTATATCCTTTTTCAATATATCAATCTCGGAGCCTTTTTTACCTATCACTATGCCGGGCTTAGCCGTATGTATAATAATCTTGGTATTGCTAGCTGTTCTTTCTATATCTACCTTTGAAATACCTGCATGTTTAAGTTTAGTCTTTACAAACTTCCTTACTTTTATATCCTCATGCAGGAATTTGGCATAGTCCTTTTCCCCATACCATCTGGAGTTCCAGTCCCTGTAAATACCTACCCTAAAACCTATTGGATTAACTTTTTGACCCAAAAATCTACCTCCTTGTATAACAGATTCCACAGATTTTTGAAAAATGATTACACAGATTAAAACTAATCTTTTTGTCCGAATCTGAGTAATCTGCCCTTATAATCTGTATAATTGTATCACTTCTCGTCTAATATTATAGTAATGTGGCTGCTTCGCCTTCTTATAATATTTGCCCTGCCCATGGCCTTTGCATGTGTCCGCTTCATAGTAGGGGCTTGATCAACATATGCCTTCTTTACATAAAGTGTATCCACATCCATCTTCTTTGTATTCTCTGCATTTGCCACTGCGCTTTTTAAAGTCTTATCAACAATTTTAGAGACTGCCTTTCTGGTAAAAGCTAAAGTTGTAATAGCATCATTCACCTTTTTACCTCTTATAAGGTCTACTACAAGCCGCGCCTTTTGCGGGCTAACCCTTGCATATCTTGCACTTGCCTTTGATTCCATTGCTATACCCCTTTATGAACTGCATCTTTAAAATTCACATTTTGCAAAATTTTCATTTTGCAGTCACATGAACATCTTTACGCCACTTTAGTATCCTCTGTACCAGCGACCTTGGTTTTTTTCTCTCCTGAGTGACTGCGGAATGTCCTGGTCGGTGAAAATTCACCCAGTTTATGGCCCACCATATTTTCAGTTATAAAAACAGGTATAAATTTCTTGCCATTATGAACAGCTATAGTATGACCAATCATATCTGGGGTAATGGTAGAGCGTCTAGACCATGTCTTAATAACCTTCTTGGCCTTTACTTCATTTGCCTGCTCTATCTTTTTTAGCAGGTGACCGTCTACAAACGGGCCTTTTTTTACAGAACGAGCCACTATTTCCTCCTGGATACAATGTATTTATCTGTTTGCTTGCGTCTTCTTGTCTTAAATCCTTTAGCTGGAGTACCCCAAGGACTTTGAGGATGATTACCACCTTTGCTTTTACCCTCGCCTCCACCATGTGGGTGATCTACCGGATTCATGGCAACACCCCTGACCCTGGGATTTCTCCCAAGCCATCTGGATCTGCCTGCCTTGCCTATGGTCACATTCTCATGGTCTATATTGCCAAGCTGTCCTATGCTTGCATAACAGTCCTGCAACACATATCTAACTTCACCAGAAGGAAGTTTTACCTGAGCCATGCTCCCTTCTTTGGCCATGAGTTGGGCAAAACTGCCGGCGCTTCTTGCCATCTGCCCGCCGCCGCTTATCTTAAGTTCAATATTATGAATAAATGTTCCAAGCGGTATGGATTTTATAGGCATGGCATTGGCTGGTTTTATGTCCACACCTTCTCCTGCAAGGACAGTATCCCCAATCTTTAAATCAAGCGGTGCCAATATATATCTTTTCTCTCCATCGGCATAGCTGAGCAAGGCAATCCTGCTGGAGCGATTCGGGTCATATTCTATTGCCGCGACCTTCGCCGGCACTCCTCTTTTATCCCGCTTAAAATCTATAATCCTGTACGCCTTTTTATGGCCCCCACCCATCCATCTGGATGTAACCCTGCCGTATGAATTTCTGCCACCAGTCCTTTTTAATGGTACAAGAAGAGACTTCTCTGGCCTTACCTTCGTAATCTCATCAAAGGTCAAGGTGGTTAACTTTCTTATTCCTGGCGATGTTGGCTTATATGTTTTTATCGGCATCTTAACTCCATTTATTGTGAACTGTTCACTGTTAACTGTTCACTGTAATATTTATGTTCCTTCAAACAACGGTATTTTATCTCCCTCTTTTAATGTAATATACGCCTTTTTTCTGGTTGGTTTCTTGCTAATATTCTTACCTGTCCTTTTAACCTTTCCCGGCACTCTTATGGTATTTACATCAAGCACCTTCACATTAAACACCTTTTCAATCGCATCTGCTACTTCGTTTTTATTAGCCTGCAAATCTACCCAAAAGGCTACCTTGTTTGATTCAGTCCTCTGCATTGTGCTTTTTTCAGTGATAACAGGCGCCTTTAATATCTGATATATGTCTTTCACCCAGTCAGACCTCCCTCCATCTACCATTTCAATTCGGTTATTTATCCCATAAGACTTGTTTAATACCACAAAAGTCTAACAGGGTTCATTGAAGCAAATTTCTTTCGAGATGCTCTATTGCTGTTTTTGTTATTATCAAATCATCATAATGCAAAAGATCAAATACATTGATCCCATTGACATTCAACAACTTGAAATCCTTTAGATTTCTAACAGCTAATGCAAGATTTGGATTGGTGTTGTCTATGATTATCAGCCCTCTGGTTGAGTTAATTTTTTTTAGAATCTCAAGAATATCCTTAGTTTTTGGTTCATTAAGCGATATATTATCTAAAACCTTCAGCTTCCCATCTTTTATCTTTAAGGCCAAACCGGACATAAGCGCAGCCTTGCTCACCTTCTTTGGCAGCTTATATGAATAATCCCTTGGATGCGGACCAAAAACTGTTCCCCCATGTCTCCACAGAGGTGAACGGTTTGAACCAGCCCTTGCCCTACCTGTTCCTTTTTGCTTCCATGGTTTTACTCCACCGCCTGAAACATTAGCCCTCGTCTTTGTAGAAGCTGTGCCGCTCCTTCTGTTGGTCAATTGCATCTTTACAGTTTCATAAAACAGGTTCTCTTTTACAGGACCTGCAAAAACATTCTCATTCAGGGTGGCTGTCCCAACCTTCTTATTCTCTATATTCAAGACATCTACTGTGGGCATATTGTCGCTCCGATTTATTGGAAAATAAGCTGTAAGCCTTCAGCTTACTACTGACTGCTGAAAGCTAATTGCGTTTTCATTTTGCAATTTTCATTTTCTTTCTGGCCTTTCTTATCTCCAAAATACTGCTTACCGGTCCTGGTACTCCACCTTTAACCAGCACTATACCATCCTCTTGCCTGACAGCTACAACCTCAAGATTCTGGGTGGTCGCCCTTTCATTTCCATAATGACCTCCCATTCTCATCCCCTTATAAACTCTGGAAGGATCAGAACTTGAGCCTATTGAACCTGGCGCCTTGTTAAACATGGAGCCATGACTGCCTGGACCACCTGCAAAATTCCATCGCTTCATAACACCTGTAAAACCTTTTCCTTTTGTTATTCCAGATATATCCACAAATTCACCTGCTTTAAATATATTCTCACAGGTTACCTTCTGGCCTACTTGGTAACTATCCAACATCTCACCCTTAAATTCTCTTAGATGATAGAAACTCTGTGTTTTTGCCTTTGCAAAACGACCTTGAATGGGTTTATTTACACGATCTTTCTTTTTTTCCACGAATCCCAATTGAATAGAATCATAACCGTCATTGGTCTTATTCTTTTTTTGTATCACAAAACAAGGGCCAGCCTTTATTACGGTAACAGGAATTACCTCTCCCTCCTTTGTGAATATCTGTGTCATTCCGAGTTTCTTTCCTAACATCCCGTTTAACATTGCTTAATACCTACTCTCTTATTTATAGTTTACAAAAATTCACGCTCAAAAATTGCCCAGGCTTCGTCGTGAGCTCAGCCGAACGATACGAGGCGCCAAGGAGCGAGCAGCGGAGCATACGGGGATTTAGTATGTAAGCAGCGCAGCGACGAAGACAACAAAGCAGATGGGCATTTTTCAGCGTGAATTTACGCATTAAGCTTTATCTCCACATCCACGCCAGCAGGCAAATCCAGTTTCATCAAGGCATCAACAGTCTGCTGATTTGGCTCAATGATATCCATCAATCTGTTATGCGTCCTCATTTCGAACTGTTCTCTGGACTTCTTATCCACATGCGGCGAACGAAGCACACAGTATTTATTTATCTGTGTTGGCAGCGGTATAGGCCCTTTTATATTTGCGCCTGTCCTTTTGGCTGTTTCTACAATCTCTTTGACAGAGTGATCCAGCAGTCTATGGTCGTATGCCTTGAGCCTTATTCTTATCTTTTGATCTTTCATCATCACTCCCGATATAGTGTAAAAGAGTCATAGTGTCAAAGCAAAAACTTAAGCATTTATGCGTAAGCTCAATCTTTTTTAACTTTGACTCTCTTTTACGCCAATATTTTCGTTACTACGCCTGCGCCTACGGTCCTTCCGCCCTCTCTTATGGCAAATCGGAGTCCCTCGTCCATTGCTATCGGCATGATAAGCTCCACCTCAAGGTTTGTATTGTCTCCAGGCATTACCATCTCTACTCCCTGCGGCAGGGTCGCTACTCCGGTTACATCGGTTGTCCTAAAGTAGAACTGCGGCCTGTATCCATTGAAGAACGGGGTGTGTCTTCCACCTTCTTCTTTTGTGAGTACATATATCTCTGCCTTAAACTTGGTGTGCGGTGTTATGGTGCCGGGTTTTGCCAATACCTGCCCTCTTTCTACTTCTTCTTTTTTGGTGCCTCTTAATAATACTCCAAGGTTGTCTCCTGCCCTTCCCTCGTCTAATAGTTTCCTGAACATTTCTATGCCAGTCGCTACTGTCTTCTGGGTTGGCTTTATTCCGACTATTTCTATTTCTTCGCCTACTTTGATTATTCCTCTTTCTACTCTTCCGGTTACAACGGTGCCTCTGCCTGATATTGAAAATACATCTTCTATGGGCATGATGAATGGTTTGTCTATGTCTCTCTTGGGTTCTTTTATGTAGCTATCTACGGTGTCCAGAAGCTGGAGAATCGGACCGCAGCTTTTGCATTCTTTTTTGCCGCATCCGCATTCTAACGCCTTTACCGCACTTCCTTTTACTACTGGTATTTCGTCTCCGGGAAATTTGTATTTGTTTAGGAGTTCTCGGACTTCGAGTTCTACTAAGTCCATGAGTTCTTTGTCGTCTACCATGTCTACTTTGTTCAGGAATACTACTATGGCGGGAACTCCTACTTGTCTTGCCAAAAGGATGTGTTCTCTTGTCTGGGGCATGGGGCCGTCTGCTGCTGATACAACGAGTATGGCTCCGTCCATCTGTGCTGCTCCGGTTATCATGTTCTTGACATAGTCGGCGTGTCCAGGACAGTCTACATGGGCATAGTGCCTTTTGTCCGTCTGGTATTCTACATGGGATATGCTTATGGTTAATCCCCTTTCTCTTTCTTCGGGGGCCTTGTCTATGTTTTCATATGCGAGAAATTCGGCAAATCCTTTAACGCTTAATACTTTTGTTATCGCCGCTGTTAAACTTGTCTTTCCATGGTCTACATGGCCTATAGTGCCTATGTTTATGTGCGGCTTCGTCCTGTCAAATTTGGCCTTGCTCATAAAAACCTCCTGTAAATTTGAAATCTCAAATTTGAAATTCTTTTACTTCCCCTGCACCTTTGCGACAATCTCTTCTGCTATGGAATGAGGAACTTGCTCATAATGAGAAAATTGCATGGTAAATGTAGCCCTTCCCTGCGTCTTAGACCTTATGTCAGTAGAGTAACCAAACATCTGGGCAAGCGGAACCTTTGAGGATACCACATTAAATCCCCCCCTTGACTCCATGCCCAGTATCTTACCCCTTCTTGAATTCAAGTCGCCAATAACATCGCCCATAAACTGCTCAGGGGTTACAACTTCCACATCCATAATAGGCTCCAGTATGATGGGTTTGGCCTTTTTGCATCCATCCTTAAACGCCATAGATGCTGCTATCTTAAATGCAATTTCAGATGAGTCAACATCATGATAAGAACCATCAAATAAGCTAACCTTCAGATCCACAACAGGATAGCCTGCAAGCACGCCTGTCTCGATTGCCTCTCTTAATCCCTTCTCTACAGCAGGCACATACTCTTTCGGAACTGTCCCTCCAACAATATCATTTTCAAATTCAAAACCTTTGCCAGGCTCTTGCGGTTCAATGGTAAGCCAAACATGGCCATACTGACCGCGACCGCCTGTTTGTTTTATATATTTACCCTCAGACTCAACCTTCTTTGTTATGGTTTCTCTATACGCAACCTGCGGCTTGCCCACATTTGCCTCGACCTTAAATTCTCTGAACATCCTATCAACAATAATCTCAAGATGAAGTTCTCCCATACCAGAGATAATTGTCTGCCCTGTTTCCTCATCTGTCTTTACCCTGAATGACGGGTCTTCAATCGCAAGTTTTTGCAACGATATGCCGAGCTTTTCCTGATCAGCCTTTGTCTTTGGCTCTATTGCAATGCTCATAACAGGCTCAGGAAATATCATCCGTTCTAACAGTATCGGTTTATCATCATCGCATATGGTGTCGCCTGTTATGGTGCTTTTCAAACCCACTGCTGCCGCTATTTCCCCTGCATAAACCTCTTTTATATCTTCCCTCTTATTCGCATGCATCTTTAAAAGCCTTCCAATACGTTCTTTCTGCTGCTTTGTAGCATTGTAGACATAAGAACCCGCTGCCATATAACCTGAATATACCCTGAAAAATGTAAGCTGCCCCACAAACGGGTCTGTCATTATCTTAAATGCAATTGCTGAAAATGGTGCATTGTCATCTGCCTTTCTTTCTTCTTCCTGTTCTGTTTCGGGGTTTACCCCTTTTATCGCAGCAATGTCAATTGGTGACGGCAGATATTCCAAAACAGAATCGAGCAGCAACTGAATCCCTTTATTTTTAAATGACGACCCGCAAAGCACAGGGGTTATGCCCATCTGGATAGTACCCCTTCTGATAGCCCTTTTCAGTTCATCCTCTGTTGGCTGTTTGCCATCAAGATATTTTCCCATAAGGGTCTCATCAAAATCAGCGGCAGCCTCTATAAGCTTATCCCGGTATTCATGCACTAAATCCTTCATATCTGAAGGGACATCTTCAAAACGAAACTTTGCCCCAAGCGTAGATTCGTCCCATATTATGGCCTTCTGAGAAATAATGTCAACAAGACCTTTAAAATTGTCTTCCATACCAATAGGAAGCTGCATGACAACCGGTTTTGTCTGGAGCCTGTCCACCATCATTTTTACAACTCTGAAGTAGTCTGCCCCAACCCTATCCATCTTGTTTACAAAGGCAATTCGTGGAACCTTATATTTATTTGCCTGACGCCACACTGTCTCTGACTGAGGTTCAACACCACCGACAGAGCAAAACACTGCAACGGCCCCATCCAACACCCTTAAAGACCTCTCCACTTCAATGGTAAAATCCACGTGGCCTGGCGTATCTATTATATTAATGCGGTTATCCTTCCAGAAACAGGTTGTCGCGGCAGAGGTAATGGTGATACCCCTTTCCTGCTCCTGGGGCATCCAATCCATTACAGCCGTACCATCGTGGACCTCTCCTATCTTATAGGTAACACCAGTATAATAGAGAATTCTTTCGGTCGTAGTGGTCTTGCCAGCGTCTATATGGGCCATTATACCTATATTTCTTGTCTTTTCTATTGGCACTAATCTTGGCATATTGTTGCTTCGCTCCATTGTAAAATACAAAGTACAAATGTGAATACTCTGCGCCAAGAGCGCAGGGCGTCAAAGTCAAACTCAATGCTGTCACTGCGCCAAGAGCGCAGGGCGTCAAAGTCAAACTCAATGCTGTCATTCTCCGGCTTGACAGGAGAATCCAGTTCCTTTCTCTGGATTGCCCGATCAAGTCGGGCAATGACGACTAATACAGAAGCAATTCATCCCTGTGCCAAAAGCACAGGGAGTTCTTGCTAATTCATTAAAACTGAAAAATATAAAGTATTTTTAATCTTGCATTTTGCAATTTTCATTTTGCAATTACTGTAAGATTACCATCTATAATGTGCAAATGCCTTGTTTGCCTCGGCCATTTTATGCACATCCTCTTTCTTCTTTACTGCTCCACCTTTATTATTTGCTGCATCCATTAGCTCGGCTGTAAGCTTTGCAATCATTGTCTTTTCAGCCCCACGCGTCTTTGCATATGTCGTAAGCCATCTTAGCGCAAGAGATATCCTCCGCTGAGGCCTAACTTCCTGCGGAACCTGGTATGTTGCACCTCCAACCCTGCGAGACCTCACCTCAAGCATTGGCTTCACATTGTCCACTGCCTTTTTAAATAGTTTAAGCGGATCGTCCTTTGTCTTTTCTTTTACCAAATCAAGAACTCCGTATATAATTCCTTCTGCAACGCTTTTCTTGCCATCACTCATTATAGTATTCACAAACTTTGTGATAAGTTTATCATTATGTTTCGGATCCGGCAAAACATCTCTTTTTGAGATTATTCCCTTTCTAGACATCAAACCTCCAAATAAAACATTTACGATTTTAGATTTGAGATTTTAGATTTTTAAATCGGAATTCGTAAATCGTAAATCTAAAATTACTTTGGCCTCTTTGCCCCGTATTTTGAGCGACCCTGCTTTCTATTCTGAACACCTACTGTATCCATAGTACCTCTGATGATATGATACCTAACCCCTGGCAGATCCTTTACCCTGCCGCCTCTTATTAGGACAACTGAATGCTCCTGAAGATTATGACCGATACCAGGAATGTAGGAGGTTACCTCCATAGCATTTGTAAGCCTGACTCTTGCCACCTTTCTGAGTGCCGAGTTAGGTTTTTTAGGGGTTGTTGTGTAAACCCTGATACAGACCCCTCTTTTCTGCGGGCACCCTTTTAAAGCAGGGGCAGTTGTCTTTCTCTTTACTTCTTTTCTGCCTTTTTTCACAAGCTGGTTTATCGTAGGCATTTATTACCTCATAAAAAATTGATCTTGCAACACTTTTTTGGAAACAAAACTTTATAAAGTTATCAAACTTTATAATTGATTGTCAAGTACAATCTACTTCTTTTAAGCAATTTCTTTTGTCAACTCTGATTCTTCAGATATAGCAAGTGACAACTTCCTATAATAAGAAAAACCAGTGCCGGCAGGAATCAGTCTGCCCATGATTACATTTTCCTTAAGCCCTCTCAGGTAATCTATCTTGCCTGCAATACTTGCCTCGGTTAAAACCCTGGTTGTTTCCTGGAAAGAGGCCGCAGATATAAAGCTTTCTGTGGAAAGCGACGCCTTGGTTATTCCTTGCAAAAGTGGTTCAGCTATAGCAGGTCTCTTTCCTTTTGCCAACATCTTCTCGTTTGCCTCTTCAAATATATATCTTTCAACTTGGTCTCCAACCAGAAAATCAGTATCACCTGGCTCTTTTATCTTTACCCTTCTGAGCATCTGCCTTACAATCACCTCAATGTGTTTGTCGTTTATCTTAACACCCTGAAGCCGATAAACCTCCTGCACCTCATCCACCAGATATTTGGCCAATTCCTTAACGCCCAGAACGCTCAGAATATCGTGCGGGTTTGCAGAGCCGTCCATCAGAGGCTCACCTGCCTTTATCCTGTCCCCTTCCCTAACACTTATATGTTTCCCTTTGGGGATTAGATATTCTTTAGGCTCACCAACTTCGGGAGTGACAATAACCTTCCTCTTTCCCTTCGTGTCCTTGCCAAAGGATACCGTGCCATCTATTTCACTTATAACGGCGCATTCCTTTGGCTTTCTTGTCTCAAAGAGTTCCGCAACCCTAGGCAATCCACCGGTAATATCTTTGGTTTTTGTAGTTTCCCTTGGAATCTTGACTATAATATCTCCTGCCTTAACTGCATCCCCCTCATTAGCTGTTATGATGGCTCCAATAGGCAGTAGATATCTGGCTTCTATAGAAGTTCCATGAATTTTTAATGTTTTTCCAGCTTCGTCCTTAATAGAAATCCTTGGCCTTAAATCACCCTCCTTATAACCAACGATAACCTTGCTTGAAAGACCTGTAACTTCGTCAACCTGCTCCCTCATTGTCTTGCCCTCTTCAATATCCCCAAACTTTATCAACCCGCTGGCCTCTGTAAGGATGGGGATGGTATAGGGATCCCACTCTGCCAGCACATCGCCCGCCTTGACCTTCTGTCCATCTTTAACCTTAAGTTTTGCGCCGTAAATAATAGAATTTACCTCTCTGTCTCTCCCCTGCTCATCTCTTACAGCAATCTCGCCGTTTCTGCTCATCACTATTATTTCATCCTTTGAATTTACAGCAACATGCAGATTGATAAATTTAATATGCCCTTCATGTCTCGCCTCTAATATAGTCTGCTCTGCCCTGCGACTGGCGGTTCCACCAATATGGAACGTTCTCATGGTAAGCTGAGTTCCTGGTTCGCCAATGGACTGCGCAGCAATAACGCCAACAGCCTCGCCCATATCAACCATCCTCCCTCTGGCAAGGTCTCTGCCGTAACACTTGGCGCATATACCCCTCTTGCTCCTGCAGGTAAGCACACTCCTTATCTTAACTCGTTCTATACCGGCCTCTTCTATCTTGGCTACGCTATCCTCGTTAATCTCTTCATTCTCTTTTACAATAACATTACCTGCAAAAGGGTCTGCCACATCTTCCATAACAACTCTACCCAGGAGCCTCTCTCCTATGGGTTCAATAATCTCTCCGCCTTCAACAAGCGAAGACATATATATACCGTCTAGTGTGCCACAGTCATCCTCCGAGATTATGGCATCCTGAGCAACATCTACCAACCTTCTGGTAAGGTATCCCGAATTAGCGGTTTTCAAGGCTGTATCCGCAAGGCCCTTTCTGGCTCCATGCGTTGAGATAAAATACTGCAACACGGTAAGACCTTCCCTGAAATTAGCTGTAATAGGCGTCTCTATGATCTCACCTGACGGCTTTGCCATAAGTCCCCTCATACCTGCAAGCTGTCTTATCTGCTGAGCAGAACCTCTCGCCCCTGAATCTGCCATCATAAATATTGGATTGAAACTGGGCACGCTTCTTTCTTTGCCCTTCTCTTCCTTTACAATCTCTGTACCCAGTTCTTTGAGCATTTCTGCAGCAATCTCTTCGGTTGTCTGCGCCCAAATGTCTATAACCTTGTTGTATCGTTCGCCGTCAGTTATCAAGCCTTCGTTATACTGCTTCTGAATTTCCTGAACCTCGCTGTATGCCTTTTCCAGAAGCTTGCCTTTTTTGACCGGTATCTTCATGTCGTCTATACAAATAGATATGCCTGCCTTTGTCGCATAGGTATACCCAAGATTTTTTAACTGGTCAGCAAGGATTACGGTCTTCTTATCCCCGGCACGCCTGTAACAGATATCAATCAGATTAGCAAGCTGCTTCTTATCCATTACCCTGTTTACAAACTCAAAAGTAATCTCTTCAGGTAATACTTCGCTCAAAATAATCCTGCCTACGGTTGTATCCACTAATTTCCCATTCATCTTAACCTTTATCCTTGCCTGGAGATGAACCTCACCAGCATCGTATGCAACCCTGACCTCTTCAGGGGATGAGAGTATGCTTCCGGTCCCCTTAACCCCATATCTCTCTCTTGTCATATAATAAAGTCCGAGGACAATATCCTGAGTAGGTACAATTACCGGCTTACCGTTTGCGGGAGAAAGGATATTATTTGTTGACATCATGAGTATCCTTGCCTCAGCCTGGGACTCTACAGAAAGAGGAACATGCACAGCCATCTGGTCACCATCAAAATCTGCATTAAATGCAGTGCAAACAAGTGGATGAAGCTGTATGGCCTTGCCCTCTATAAGAATAGGTTCAAATGCCTGGATACCAAGACGATGCAAGGTTGGGGCTCTGTTTAAAAGTACCGGGTGCTCCCTTATAACCTCGTCAAGGACATCCCATACCTCTGGCTTTTCTCTTTCCACCATCTTCTTGGCTGCCTTTATCGTAGTAGCATAGCCACGCTCCTCAAGTTTCTGGTAGATGAATGGTTTGAAGAGCTCCAACGCCATCTTCTTTGGCAGGCCGCACTGATGCAATTTTAAATCCGGACCAATAACAATAACTGAGCGGCCGGAATAGTCAACTCTTTTACCCAAAAGGTTCTGTCTGAATCTGCCGCCCTTTCCTTTTATCATATCGCTTAATGACTTCAAGGGCCGCTTATTCTGACCTGTTATTATCCTGCCTCTTCTTGCATTATCAAACAGGGCATCTACAGCCTCCTGCAACATCCTCTTCTCATTTCGTATGATAATATCAGGGGCATTCAGCTCCATAAGTCTTTTCAGACGGTTATTTCTGTTTATCACCCTTCTGTAAAGGTCATTTAAATCAGAGGTGGCAAATCTTCCTCCGTCTAATGGTACAAGTGGCCTTAAGTCCGGCGGCAGAACAGGGATAACATCCAGGACCATCCATTCAGGCCTTGTGCCAGACGATCTAAAACCATCCACTATCTTTAATCTCTTGACTATCTTCTTTTTCTTTACCTCAGACGCAGTCTTTCTCATCTCTGCACGAAGGGAAGATGAAAGTTTTTGTAAGTCCAGTTTCTTCAGAACTTCTTTTACTGCTTCAGCACCCATACCTGCAACAAAGCTATCAACACCATATTTCTCCAGAGACTTTTCATATTTATCGTCGGATAAAAGTTCGCTAAATTTAAGATCCGTATCCTTTGGGTCAATAACTATATAGCTCTCATAGTATATGACCCTTTCAAGTTCTTTCAGGGTCATATCCATGATGGTCCCTATTCTGCTCGGCAGGCTTCTCATAAACCATATGTGGGCAACACTGGTAGCAAGTTCTATATGGCCTAGCCTTTCACGCCTTACCTTAGAAGGTATAACCTCCACTCCACATTTCTCACAGGTTACCCCTCTGTGTTTCATTCTCTTATATTTTCCGCAGTTGCACTCATAATCTTTTACTGGACCAAATATCTTTGCACAAAAAAGGCCATCTCTTTCAGGCTTGAATGTCCTGTAGTTTATAGTCTCTGGCTTTTTTACCTCCCCATGAGACCATTCCCTTATCTTATCAGGAGATGCAAGAGATATTTTTATAGCAGAAAAATCTGTTGGTTTTTTTTGTTTCCCAAAAAGCGCTGCTAATCTTTCCAAGGTTGCTCCTCCTTATCGCTTCGCTCCATTGTAAAATGAAGATTGCAAATTTTAAATTGTACGTTTTAACTGTTTTTCCGTTTTACAATTTGCATTTTTCAATTTTCAATTTGCAATTGCCGAAGGCCTACTTGTCTTCCTCTAAAAGTGAAACATCCAATATTAAACTCTGTAATTCTTTTATAAGAACATTAAAGGATTCTGGAAGGGTTGGCTCCATGTTATAATCCTTCTTTACAATAGCCTCATATACCCTTGTTCTGCCTGGGACATCATCGCTCTTTACGGTCAAAAATTCCTGCAGCGTATAGGCAGCGCCGTATGCCTCCATTGCCCAAACTTCCATCTCACCCAATCTCTGACCTCCAAATTGTGCCTTGCCTCCAAGAGGCTGCTGTGTTACTAGTGAGTATGGTCCGGTGCTTCTTGCGTGTATCTTATCTTCTACCAGATGGTGAAGTTTCAGCATATACATAACACCAACAGTGACATCCTGGTCAAACGGCACCCCTGTTCTTCCATCATAGAGGGTAACCTTGCCATTAAGCGGCAATCCAGCCCTTTCAAGCAGTTCTTTTATATCTGTTTCTGTAGCACCGTCAAATACTGGGCTTGATATAAATATTCCCTTTCTAAGCCTCATGGCTACAACTACAACCTCCTTATCAGAAAGCGCATTTAAGAACTTGCTGAATTCAGGAGAATTATATATCTTTTTAAGTTTTTCTCTCAAGGCATTCGGGCTAAAATCTTTCTCCATGTAGGCAGCCAACTGTTCTCCCAAATTTCTGGCAGCCCAGCCAAGATGTATTTCCAGTATCTGCCCAACATTCATTCTTGAAGGAACACCAAGTGGATTTAAAACTATATCAACAGGTGTACCATCTGCCAGATAAGGCATATCCTCTTCAGGAAGTATCCTTGATACAACGCCTTTATTTCCATGCCGCCCCGCCATCTTGTCTCCAACTGATATCTTTCTCTTCATGGCTATATATACCTTAATCATCTTTATGACGCCGGGAGGAAGCTCATCGCCTCTTTTAAGTCTGTCTATCCTATCATCAAATACAACCTTTATAAGGTCTACCTGTTCATTGAAATTATCAAGGGCAAGCTTTACTTCCTTTTCTGCATGTTCATCTGTCAGAGATACTTCTTCCCACTTGCTCACAGGAGCCTTGTCTAATACCTCTTCTGTTATAGTTGCACCTTTCTTGAGAATAACATTGCCCTTCTTATCAAGAAGTTTTTCAGACAAATGCTTTCCTAAAAGCAGCTTCTTTACTCTTTTAAAGCTGTTATCTTTTACAATCTTTATCTCATCCTCTTTGTCCTTTAAAAGCTTGGCTATTTCTCTATCTTCAATGGATTTACTCCTCTCATCTCTCTCCACGCCTCTCCTTGAGAAAACCTTAGCATCTATAACAACTCCATCTATGCCCGGCGGAACCCTGAGAGAGGTGTCCTTTACATCCTCTGCCTTTTCTCCAAATATAGCGTGAAGCAGTTTCTCTTCCGGAGAAAGTTGAGTCTCACCTTTAGGGGTAACCTTGCCGACCAGGATATCTCCCGGCCCTACCTCAGCGCCAATTCGCACTATTCCGCTCTCGTCCAAATCTTTAAGCGCCTCTTCACCAACATTTGGAATATCCCTGGTAATATCCTCTTTGCCAAGTTTTATATCCCTAGCCATTGTTTCAAATTCTTCAATATGCACCGATGTAAAGACATCCTCCTTATGGAGACGCTCACTTATCAGTATAGAATCTTCAAAATTATACCCTCCCCACGGCATGAATGCGACAAGGACGTTTCTGCCCAACGCAAGCTCGCTGTGGTCTGTTGATGGTCCATCTGCTATCACATCGCCTTTACTTACCCTGTCTCCAACCCGTACTATCGGTTTCTGATTTATGCAGGTATTCTGATTAGACCTTTTAAACTTTGCCAAATTGTAAATATCAATGCCATCGCTCAACCTTACTACTATTCTGGAGGCATCTACCCCTTCCACAACACCGTCTCTTTTGGCAATTATAGTAACACCGGAATCCTTTGCAACAACCTCTTCAATTCCTGTTCCGACAAGAGGGGAATCCGTCTGAATCAACGGAACAGCCTGACGCTGCATATTAGAACCCATAAGTGCCCTGTTGGCGTCATCATTCTCAAGAAATGGAACAAGGGCTGAGGCTATACTCACTAATTGATTTGGGGAGACATCCATGAGCGTAATGTCCTCAGGTCTTGCCATGATAAATTCTCCGCCTTTTCTGCAAGAAACCATATCACTAGCAAACTTGCCATCTTTATCAAGAGGCGCGTTGGCCTGAGCTATTACATGGGTTTCTTCATCCAATGCAGAAAGAAATCTTATATTGTTGGTTACCTTGCCATTCATAACCTTTCTGTATGGAGTCTCTATAAAACCAAATTCATTGACCCTTGCATAGGTGCTGAGCGAGACTATCAGTCCTATGTTCGGCCCTTCCGGCGTCTCTATAGGACAAATCCTGCCGTAGTGAGTAGCATGGACGTCTCTGACCTCAAACCCAGCCCTTTCTCTCGTAAGTCCCCCCGGCCCAAGGGCAGAAAGTCTTCTCTTATGTGTAATTTCTGACAGCGGATTGGTTTGATCCATAAACTGCGAAAGCTGGCTGGAACCGAAAAACTCCCGCACTACTGCCGCAACCGGCTTTGGATTTACAAGGTCGTGAGGCATAAGCGTCTCCAGTTCACCGAGACTCATACGTTCCTTTACCGCCCTTTCCATCCGTAAAAGCCCTATCCTGTATTGATTCTCTAAAAGTTCGCCGACTGATCTTATCCTCCTATTGCCAAGATGGTCTATATCATCTACAACTCCCTGTCCGTTTTTCAGGCCAACAAGATAACGGACCACACCAAGGATATCCTCTTTACGCAACACAGTAGTCTCAAGAGAAACATCAAACCCAAGCTTTCTGTTGAGTTTTAATCTGCCCACCTTTGAAAGGTCGTATCTGTCCGCAGAAAAGAAAAGGTTAACGAAATGCTGCCTCGCCACAGCTACTGTTGGTGGATCACCCGGCTTAAGCCTTCTGTATATTTCTACCATGGCATTGACAGTCATATTTGTAGTATTATCGTCGGAATGTTCTTTGCGGTAGGCTTGAATAATCTTTGTCTCTTCGTTTGTAATCCTGTCGTTTATAAGGATGTCCCTGAAAAAAGAACCGATTCCCTCGGTAAAGAGAATCTGGAATTTTTCTATTCCCCTTTTCTCTATCTCGGTCAGTTTTTCTTTAGTAATGACATTGTTGCACTCAAGAAGCACTTCGCCTGTGTTATTGTCAACGATATCCCTTGCAACGATTTTACCTAAAATGTCTTCTAATTCTATCGGTATATATTTAATGCCAGCGGCAACAAGTTTCTTGATAATTACCCTGTTAAACTTTCTGTCTTTCTTTATAATCACTTCACTGGTCTTAGTATCTTTTACATCCTGGCTTGCCTTCTGCCCTAAAAGATGGTCCGGGTCTACTTTCTTGGATAATTTCTTGTCCTGTATAACAATCTCTTCTGCCGGATAGAAATAATTAAGAAGCTCCTCTATAGAATAGCCCAATGCCTTAAGAAGGATAGTGGCAAGCATCTTCCTTCGCTTGTCTATCCGCACATACAGCCAATCCTTCTGATCAAACTCAAAATCAAGCCATGAACCGCGATACGGTATTACCCTCGCCGTATACTGTAGCTTTCCGCTCGCATAGCCCTTGCCCTTTTCGTATTCAAAAAATACCCCCGGGGATCTGTGAAGCTGGCTTACTATAACCCTTTCTGTTCCATTTATAATAAAAGTCCCGTTTTCTGTCATCAGGGGAACTTCTCCAAAATAAATCTCCTGCTCCTTAACATCCCTTATGGTTTGGGCGCCAGTTGCCTGGTCCTTATCCCATACAATAAGCCGCACTGTTATCTTAACAGGAGAGGCATACGTCATGCCCCTCTGCTGGCATTCCTCAACAGCATACTTTGGATCTTCCAGTATATAATTCACAAAATCCAGTGATGCCATACTGCTGTAGTCTTTTACTGGGAAAATGCTTTTAAAGACACCCTGCAGACCAATATCAGACCTTGCCTCCGGCTTAATGCCTAGTTGCAGAAATTGCTGATAAGACTTTTTCTGGACATCAATCAAGTTCGGTATATCTACTATCTTACCTATGCGTGAGTAATCCTTTCTAAGGATTGCTCCATTTAATAAAGCCTGTCCCATTTCTTTCTCCCCTTTTTTTAAAAAAACGAACGGAGAAAGGGTGAAACGGGTAAGGAAGAAAAGTTATACAACTCCCTCTCCGATTCTCCGTCTCCCCGATTCCCCGTTTCAACGTTTACTTTATCTCTACCTGAGCGCCTGCAGCTTCAAGCTGTTTCTTAAAATTATCAACATCTGCCTTTGAAACACCTTCCTTAACTGTCTTTGGAGCACCTTCCACAAGGTCTTTCGCCTCTTTTAAACCAAGGCCTGTGATTGCCCTCACCTCTTTGATGACCTTAATCTTATCCGCACCGGCGCTCTTCAGTATGATAGTGAACTCTGTTTTCTCTTCTGCCGTAGCACTTGCTGCAGCTGCTGCACCTGCCACAGGAGCCGCAACAGCTACAGGTGCTGCTGCTGTAACTCCAAACTTATTCTCTAATTCCTTCACGAGCTCAGCTAACTCTAATACCGTAATGCCTTCAATATATTTTATTACATCCTCTCTAGAAATTAGTGCCATTTTTAAAAACCTCCATTTTAATTTTAGTGAATTGTGAACAGTAAACCGTGAACTGCCATTTTGCATTTTTCCAGTTCACCGTTTACTGTTTACTGCTTCTTTACCTGTATTGCGCTTAATGTATAAACAAATTTTCTTGTAATACCGCTCAAAACTCCTACCAAGCTTGTCGGCACAGCATTAAGCATACCAACAAATTTTGCCAGCAATATCTCTCTGGACGGAAGCTCCGAAAGGGCCTTAATTTCATCAAGGCTTACAATCTTTCCACCCAACAACCCTATCTTTAACTTAAAATTAGGCTCATCCTTGGCAAACTGGATAAGTATCTTGGCTGCCGCCACAGGGTCTGCATAGCTCATAGCAACAGCAGTGGTACCTTCAAAATAGTCCTTTAAAGGCTCTGCTCCGGCATCCTTTATTGCTATTTTGGCAAGCGTATTTTTAACAACCCTGAAATCAACTTTAGAATCTCTTAAAGATTTTCTCAAGGCAGTTACCTTCTCTACCTTAAGCCCCCTATAATCAGCAACAAAAGCGGCTTTAGCCTTTTTAAATCTTTCGTGAAGATCACCTACAATTTTGTTTTTTTCTTCTCTCTGCAATTATTTTTCTCCCTCCTTTCTGTCCCCTACTCCTGCAAGGAGCAAGTTTTAGATTTTTTTGGACAAAGACAGAAAGGAGTTTAATTACAGTGGTGAGTGGACAGTGAACAGTGGTAAGAAGAAAGATAACTCATCACTGACCACTGGCCACTGATCACTGTAGTTCTGGCCTCGGTAGGATTATTAAGCTGGCCCAGCCCCTACTGTCTTTGACCGTATTTTTAAGCCTTCAGCATTCAGCTATCAGCCTTTGATGAAATTGCTGAACGCTGATAGCTGGAAGCTATTTTACATTATTTAAAAAGCTCTCTCACCCCTGCCGCATCTATTTTAATCCCCGGCCCCATTGTTGTCGATATGGTAATATTTTTTAAATAAGTTCCCTTGCTCGTAGACGGCTTTGCCTTGACAATGTTTTCTAATAAAGCAGTTAAGTTCTCCTTGAGTTTATTGGCACCAAAAGAAACCTTGCCAATCGGTACATGGATATTTCCTCCTTTATCCACCTTAAACTCTACTTTGCCTGCCTTGGCATCCTTTACCGCTCTGGCAATATCAAATGTTACTGTGCCAAGTTTTGGATTCGGCATAAGTCCCCTTGGCCCAAGAACTTTGCCAAGTTTCCCAACCGCACCCATCATGTCAGGGGTAGCCACTATCGTATCAAAATCAAGCCATCCTTTTGATACTTTTTCTATAAGGTCGTCTGCGCCAACAAAATCCGCCCCTGTATCCTTTGCCTCTTTTTCCTTCTCGCCCTTTGCAAAAACCAGAACCCTTATCTTTTTACCTATGCCATTTGGAAGCACTACAGCTCCTCTAACCATCTGCTCCGGTTGTTTCGTATCAACTCCAAGCTTCACAGCCATATCAACTGTCTCATCAAATTTAGCATTAGCTGTTTCTGGAACAAGTTTTACCGCATCTTCAAGACTGTATGCCTTGCTTTTATCTACCTTCGCACTCACTGAATTATAATTTTTCCCCATTTTTCTATCCCTCCACCACTATTCCCATGCTTCTTGCTGTTCCTTCAATAGTTTTTACAGCAGCCTCAAGACTGGCAGCAGTCAGGTCAGGCATCTTTAGTTTTGCTATCTCCATAACCTGCTTTTTGGTAACCTTACCAACCTTATCCTTATTAGGAGTACCGGAACCCTTTTCTATTCCGGCTGCCTTTATAAGAAGAATAGAAGCCGGAGGTGTCTTGGTTATAAACGAAAAAGACCTGTCTGCATAGACTGTTATAACCACCGGTATGATCATTCCTTCCTGCTTCTGAGTCTTTGCATTAAATTGTTTGCAAAACTCCATGATATTTACACCATGCTGACCCAATGCCGGGCCAACTGGCGGCGATGGGTTTGCCTTACCAGCAGGAATCTGCAGTTTAATCTGTGTAACAACTTTTTTAGCCATTTTAAACTCCTACCTTAAATTTGAAATTTGCAATTTGAAATTTGAAATTTTGTCCTTATGCCTTCTCTACCTGAACAAAATCAAGTTCTACCGGCGTTGCCCTGCCAAATATACTTACAAGTACTTTTAGTTTGCCTTTTTCCGGTTTTACCTCATCAACTATACCTGTAAAATTTGTGAATGGGCCGTCAATAACCCTTACATTCTCGCCTCTATCAAAGAGGACCTTTGGCTTCGGCTTAACTGCTCCTTCCTCCATCTGATGCGTTATCTTTTTAACCTCTTCTTCAGATATCGCAGGAGGGGTTGTTGTTCCGCCAACAAAACCTGTTACCTTGGGAGTCTCCTTCACAAGATGCCATGTTTCTTCATTCAATTCCATATTTACCAAAATATAACCTGGGAAAAATTTTCTGGAGGTGGTTTTCTTTTCTCCTTTTACCAGGCCTATAACCTTTTCTGACGGCACCAGTACCTCAGAAAAATAGTCCTCCATTTTTGCATTCTTTATACGCTCATGAAGAGTGGCCTTCACCCTATTTTCATAGCCAGAATAAGTATGTACTACATACCATTTTTTTGCCATAAATAACCTAACCCAATACCAGCTTTACTAATCTTGCCAAAGCAGCATCTACAAGCCCCAACAAAATAGAGGTAACTATAACCAATAAAACAACTACCCACGTGGAAGCAATAATATGTTTTCTTGCCGGCCAAGTTACCCTTTTTATTTCCTGATTAGCCTCTGATAAAAATTGTTTTGATTTGTCAATTAGCTCCATCTTTGTCCCTCGTTAACGGTAAACTGTTAACTGTAAACTGTTGTAACTTTCTTTACCCCCACACCTTGTTGGGAATGCCATGCGCTCTTGGCGCAGGGTTACTTCTTTTCTTCCTTGCCGCATGGTATAATGCCCTGCGGTCAAGGTGGGGGGTTTACGGTTTACCGTTCACAGTTCACTGTTTTTTAAACTGGCAGGCCAGGAGGGATTCGAACCCCCAACACTCGGTTTTGGAGACCGACGCTCTAGCCGTTAGAGCTACTGGCCTGTGTTTAAAGCAGGCTGAGGTCGAGGTTGAGAAAAAAACAGATAGTAAAGCGTTTCTGACTTAACCTTAACCTCAACCTTAACTTTGTCTTACTTTGTCTCTTTATGCATCGTATGTTTCCTGCAGTGCCTACAATATTTCTTAAGCTCCAGCCTGTCAGGAGTTGTTTTCTTATTTTTCGTTGTTGTATAGTTTCTGTTTTTGCAGTCACCGCATGCTAATGTAATTATGTCTCTCATATTTTCTCCCGATAATAATAGCCGTCAGCAAAGCACACAGCTGTCGGCTTTCAGTTTTTACTAACTTTGCTGAACGCTGACGGCTGATAGCTACAAACTTTACGCCAATATTTTCGTTACTACGCCTGCGCCTACGGTCCTTCCGCCCTCTCTTATGGCAAATCGGAGTCCCTCGTCCATTGCTATCGGCATGATAAGCTCCACCTCAAGGTTTGTATTGTCTCCAGGCATTACCATCT
>JACRML010000033.1 GCA_016214995.1 Deltaproteobacteria bacterium | reverse complement strand
CAGGATGTATTGCATCCACGCCGACCTTGAGCGCAAGGTCAACTATCCTGTGAATGTTCAGATAGCCTTCAATCGGACCCGGGCCGACAAGATAAGATTCATCAGCCTTTTTAACATAAAGGGATGTGGCATCGGGCTCTGAATAGATGGCGACAGTTGCTATGCCAAGCTCTTTGCATGCCCTTATGACCCTTGAGGCTATCTCGCCCCTGTTTGCTACAAGCACTTTTTTAAACATAATTTTTGGATCAAGGCAACCATGTTGCCGTTTATTTTGACGCCGACATAAAAATAAGGCTTAAAATTAGCCTATTTAATCCTTTCCTGTCAAGCCTAATTGTCATGTGGTAATGCGGCCATTCCGTAAAATAGCGATTAAAAACCTCGCTATTTTACATCTTCCACTTGCAATCGCTTCGCAGCAAGTGGAGCCAGCCGATTTGCCTGCCATACTTCGTTATCGGCCAATTTTTGCTCCTCACCGTATCGGTGAACATACGGCTCGTCTCAAACAACACACCCCTTTAGTCCCCTCTAGAGAGGGGATTTAGGGGTGTGTTGTCTGGCAGCCAACTTGCAGGTTTCCCCAAAAATCAATATCTATTTTTGGGCCATTTCATTACCTTGACTTTTTCCCATTGCTCTGCTAATCATTAGCACATGGCTCTTTGGAACGGGAAGAAAAAAAGATATTTTATCCCACTACTGTTGTTTATTGTAATAATTGGATTGATGACTATTTTAGGCGATAGAGGGCTCATCCGTATTTATAAACTTTCCAAAGAAAGAGATGCTATAAGGATACACAATGAAAAAATTAAGGCAGAGAATACTGCAATAAGAGATGAGATTGAAAGGTTAAAGAATGATAATAGGTATATAGAGATGGTAGCCAGAAAAGAACTTGGGATGGTTGGAAAGAATGAAATGGTTTATCAGTTTGAAAAAGAGAGATAAGAAGCAATAATAACTCAAAAGTCAAAACGCAAAGGTCGAAGCTACAACTTAAAATTCAAATCTTTAAATCAGTTTAAAGGTTTTGCGTTTTAGTTTTGAGATTTGACATTGAGTTTTGAGTTCTTATTTGCCCATGCCCGCATCTTATGCTGCCGAAACCTTTCTATTACATCCGCAATAGTCGGCTTCCCTATCTCCTCTATTTCATAACTTACCCTCACCGTAGGTTTATCAATCTTTATTATCCTTCCCAAATCCACAGGAGTTGCAATAAGCACCAAATCGCAAGGCGTACTGTTAATAGTATCTTCCAAATCTTTTATCTGCTGGCTTGCATAGCCCATGGCAGGGATGAGGTTTTTGATATGATGGTAGGATGAAATGGCATTTTTTATACTCCCGACGGCATAAGGCCGCGGATCAACTATTTCTGCGGCATGAAACATTTTTGCCGCCACAATTCCTGCGCCAAATGCCATTCCGCCGTGTGTGAGGCTTGGCCCATCTTCCACAACCAACACATTCTTGCCTTGAATACAATCAGCATTAGTAGCTTTTATTACAGATTTTGCATATATAACAACTGCTTCGGGATTTACATCTTTTATATTTTTTGTAATAACATCCACAGCCGAGCTGTTGGCTGTATCCATCTTATTTATTATCAATACATCTGCCCTTCGAAAATTTACCTCTCCATGATAATATAAAAGCTCATGGCCTGCCCTGTGAGGGTCAACAATAACTATTTCCAAATCCGGTTTTATGAACGGCAAATCATTGTTGCCGCCATCCCAAACTATAACATCAGCCTCCTTCTCAGCCTGTTTTAAAATATCTGCATAATCTACACCTGCATAAACTGTAACGCCTGCATCTATCAATGGTTCAAATTCCTCCCTTTCCTCTATAGTGCAGTTGCATGTTATTAAATCGGCCTGTGTGGCAAACCGCTGAACCCTTTGCTTGATAAAATCTCCGTAAGGCATGGGATGGCGGATTGCAACAGGTTTTTTACCTTTCTGCATAAGTATTTTGCAGATAAGCCTTGTTATTCCACTTTTCCCACAACCTGTTCTTACGGCGCATACGGATATTACTGGCCTATTTGACTTAAGCATGGTTTTTTCCGCACCTAACAGGATAAAATTTGCACCCAAGCTTGTTGTAATGGCCGCCTTGTGCATTATATATTCATGCGAAACATCGCTGTACGAAAAAACCACCTCATCAACCTTATGTTCTTTTATCAGGGAGGCAAGCCTCTCCTCCGGGTAGATGGGAATACCGTTGGGATATAAAACCCCTGCAAGTTCTCCCGGATATGTTCTGTTCTGTATAAATGGTATTTGGGTTGCTGTAAAAGCGACAACCTCATATTGTGGATTATCCCTGAAACAGAGGTTGAAATTATGGAAATCCCTGCCGGCAGCACCCATTATGATTATCCTTTTTTTCATGGTCGTAAAAATATCCTAAATATAGGCAAACTATAACTCAAAAGTCAAATTAAGCTGGTTTCCACAGCCCGATTTGTTGCAAATACTTTACCACTCATGCTAAATTATAAAATAAGGAATTACACAGATTTAAATGATATAATTACTTAAATTAAGGCAATGGCATTAATCTGCACACAGTGGTAAAAATCAGTGTAACAGGTGTTTATAAACTATGGTCAGGCTTGAAGAAATTATAGAAAAGATCTCTTCCTACAATCCTGCGGCGGATATTGAGCTTATAAAGAAGGCCTATATATTTTCTGCCAAGGTTCATCAGGGGCAGATGCGCTTGTCAGGCGAGCCTTATCTCATGCATCCTATAGAGGTAGCCCATATTCTGACAGATATGCAGATGGATGTGATAACGGTTACAGCAGGTATCCTTCACGATACAGTTGAAGATACATTGACAACCGTTGATAAAATTAAGGAGATATTTGGCGATGAAGTTGCAACTCTTGTAGATGGCGTTACCAAGATAGGCAAGATAAGTTTTGGCGACAAAGATACCTCTTCGGGAAAGGAGCGGCAAGCAGAAAATTTTCGCAAGATGATAATCGCTATGGCCAAAGATATCAGAGTTATTATGATAAAGCTTGCAGACAGGCTGCATAACATGCGGACTCTATCTGCCCTTGCCCCTGAAAGGAAGGTGAAGGTGGCACAGGAGACTATGGATATATATGCGCCCATTGCAAACCGCCTTGGTATCGGCTGGATTAAGACAGAGTTGGAAGAGCTTTCATTTTGTCATTTGATGTCCGATGGCTATAGAGAACTTCAGGAGAAGCTGGCTACAAAGGAAGAAGAAAGAGAAAGGTATATCCTTGAGGTTAAGGCGATTATAGAAAAAAAACTTGCTGAATATAATTTGAAAGCCCGGGTTACCGGCAGGCCTAAACATCTCTACAGCATTTACAAAAAGATGATGGAACAGGGGACTTCGTTTGAACATATTTATGATGTGCTTGCATTCAGGATTATCGTTGACACAGTTAAAGAGTGCTATGAAGCGCTGGGGATTATTCATTCCACATGGAAACCAATCCCGGGGAGATTTAAAGATTACCTTGCCATTCCAAAACCAAATATGTATCAGTCTCTGCACACAAGTGTTATAGGACCTTATGGTGAGAGGATTGAGGTACAGATAAGGACAGCGGAGATGCACAAGGTTGCAGAAGAAGGGATTGCAGCTCATTGGAGATATAAGGAAGGCAAGGCCATGCTTGAGAAAGATGACAAGAGGTTTGCATGGCTGAGACAGATGCTGGAATGGCAGAAGGATACGCGGGATGCCGGCGAATTCATGGATACGGTAAAGATGGACCTCTTTTCCGAAGAGGTGTTTGCCTTTACGCCAAAAGGCGCCGTGAAGGAGTTGCCAAAGGGTGCGACAGCTGTTGATTTTGCATATGCGGTTCATACAGATGTGGGGCACAGATGCTCTGCGGCAAGGGTTAATGGAAAGATTGTGCCTTTGAAATATCAGCTTAGAAACGGCGATATGGTGGAGATAATAACCTCGCCAAATCATACTCCAAGCAAAGATTGGCTGAAATTTGTAATTACATCTAGAGCCAGGGCAAAGATAAGACAGTGGGTGAAAACAGAGGAGAGAGAAAAAAGCATAGCGCTTGGCAAGGAAATCTGCGACAAAGATTTTAAAAGGCATGAAGTTGATTTTTATAAGATGCTCAAATCAGGTGAACTGGATAAGATTGCAAGGGAAGGGTTTGGCTTTTCATCGGTTGATGATGCCCTGGCAGGCATAGGTTATGGCAAGTTATCCAGCCACCAGCTTTTGGGCAAACTTCTTCCGACGGAAAAGATTCCGGCATATCCGGAGGTCTCTACGTTTCAAAAGGTTTTGCAGAAATTCAAAAAGGCCCCAAGGAATGCTGTGCTGGTAAAAGGCATAGATGATGTTATGATAAGGTTCGCAAGGTGCTGCAACCCGTTGCAGGGCGACGAGATTGTAGGATTTATAAGCAGAGGCAAAGGTGTTGCTGTTCATTTAAAGAATTGTCCAAGCATAAAACACAGCGATACTGAACGGTTGATAGATGTTGCATGGGATAAAGGCTTAAAAACAGTCCGCCCTGCAAAGCTTAGGGTTATATGCCATGATGAGAAAGGGCTGCTTGCCAATATGACTGCTGTTATTGCGGAACAGGAGGCAAACATTAAAGATTTCACCATTACAACAACTGCTGATAAAAAGGCAATATGTGTATTTGAGATAGAAGTAAATAGCCTTGAACATCTGATGAGTATTATGAGTGGTCTTAAAAAAGTTAAAAAAGTTATAAAGGTAGAAAGGGTTAAGGGCGAAATATAAGAAACAAATCGCAAGATGCAAGATTTAACTTTTTACTTATAATTGAGACCTGTAACTTGTGTCTTGAAAGTTTTAACAACTTTTGCTAATGTTGTGTTTGTTAAATGTAAGGTTTAAACTTTGAATTTTGACGTTTGAGTTTTAATCATATGGAGGGTTAGGCTAATGGTAAGTCACTGGTCTTGAAAACCAGCGGGCTAACGCCCTTGGGGGTTCGAGTCCCTCACCCTCCGCCATAAACAGACTACACCATCTTTTTTATATTCGTTAAAAAATTTCCTACCGCAACCCGCACTACTGCGCTCCGTGTCCATTTCTGTTTGAGGTTTTTTTGGAATTCCTTTGCAAGCTCATCAATGGCCTCTACCTGATCTTCTTCCAAAAAGATTGTGCAGCGCTTTAGTTCTTCTTTTTCTTCATTCGTTGTTTTTGTCATCATTTTCTCCTTTACGAAATGATTACACAAATGATATTTCTGTGTAATCGTCTTTCAAAAATCTGCGCAATCATCTTTGCAGTTTTCCCCTCAACTGTCCACATGCCGCTGATATATCCTGTCCCTTGCTTGTTCTTATTATGGCGACATAATTGTTATCCAGAAGAATCTTATGAAAAGTTGATATTGCCTTATCAGACGGCCTTTTAAAGTCGGTGTCAGGGAAGGGGTTAAATGGTATTAGATTTATTTTACATTTTATATCTTTTAGCAGTGTTACCAACCTCTTTGCGTCTTCTATGGAATCATTAACACCTTGCATCAGGATATATTCAAATGTTATGTGCCTGTTTCTGGCCGCAGGATATTTTCTGCAGGCATTGAGAAGAGCTTTTAAGGGATATTTTTTATTTATCGGCATCAACTGATTTCTAATCTCATCTGTTGTTGCATTAAGGGATACTGCAAGATTTACCTTTGCTTCTCTGCCGAGTTTTTCTATCATTGGAATAATACCAGAGGTTGAAACTGTTATTCTTCTCGGCGCAAAGGCGAGGCCTTTCTGATAAGTGGCAATATTTATAAATTTTAAAACCTCATCATAGTTTAAAAGAGGTTCTCCCATGCCCATAAGCACGAGGTTTGTAATCTTCTGTTCATCGGAGAGAAGGCTCTGTGCTGCAAATATCTGGTCAACCATTTCAGATAGTTTTAAATTTTTTACAAAGCCGCCTTTGCTTGTCATGCAAAAGCCGCAATCCAATGGACAACCAACCTGACTGGAGATACATAGGGTAAGCCTGTCTTCCTCTGGTATAAGAACACATTCAATACAATTTTCATCCTCTAACTCCAGAAGAAGTTTCTCTGTTCCGTCTTTTGATTCTTCTTTTGTAAGAATCTTTGGCTGGCTTATGTAAAAATTTTCTTTGAGCCTTTGCCTTAATGCCTGTGACAAATCTGTCATATTGTCGAATGAGTTGGCACTTCTGTTGAATAACCACACAAAAATCTGTAATGCCCTATAAGGTTTTTCTCCCATGGAGGCCAACCACCGTTCAATGTCTTCTAAGCTGAGGTCTTTTATATTTTGCATAGCACACAAATTGCCAGAATGACTCTCTTGTTTTGTAATATTTTTCAGTTGATATGGGTAAGTTTATTTGACAGCTATCAATCATTCTGAGTATATCAATATTTCTCTATCGTTTCTATTATTTGTATTAACCGTAAAAATCAATGTCTATTTTTGGGATTAACTATACACATAGGTGTTGCATATGTCTATGAACTTCACACCCCAAGCCTTATTTCAATTGACAATTCATCTCTTATCGCTGTATCTTATCTAAAAAGGATGATTGACGACATAAGAGAAAAACCTCTCAAGTTTAAGAAGCTTGACAATTTTTGAGGAAATATAATCCTGGTGTATGAGATTTATCGGTAAGTAAAAAGACGGCGTGTTGTGGGTGGGCGAGATTTCTTGACACGGAGCATTAGCACTATAATGAAGATATTTCAATAGTGTGAAAACATCTTCATTAAAACGGAACAGATTAAAATACTTGATGATTAAAACAACCCACCAAAAGGTTTTAAGTTTCTTCCGCACTTATCCTAACACAGCGTTTTTATGGTTTTGAAATCTCAAAAAAGATAAGCATTAAGCATTGGGCAAGCGAGCAAGATGCTGAGTGACTTGCTTAAAGCAGGTGCTGTAGAAAAAGATCACCATGGTAAGACACAACAATAGGAAAAACCTGTATTATCTTACCCACGGCCCGTTATTAAATGGAGATACTATGAAAGATTACACCGATTATGATTATAAAGGCTGATTATACAGATTAGGGCAAAATAGTAGTTTTTAATCTGTGTCCTCGTATTCCCAAAATCTGTGTAATCATTTATATGGGAGGTTAAATGGAAAAGAAAGATAAGGTTCAGGTTGCAAACCCCAAATCAAGTTTGGGGCAGGCTTTGAGCCAGCAAACAGAACAAAACAAATTCACTGATTTAGGCTTAAGCAAAGAGGCGCTTCAGGCTGTTGCCAGCATGGGGTTTGAGGAGCCTACGCCGATACAGGCGAGGACAATACCTATCCTCTTGCAGGGCAAGGATGCTATAGGTCAGGCGCAGACAGGCACAGGCAAGACTGCAGCCTACGGCATACCCATTGCAGAAAAAATAGACCCGAACAATTTCATGGTGCAGGCAATAATCCTCACTCCGACGAGGGAGCTTGCCATTCAGGTTGCCGAGGAGATGAATAAGATCGGCAGGTTTAGAAAAGTTCAAGCTGTGCCAATCTACGGCGGCCAGTCCATAGAGAGACAGATAAGGTCGCTCAGAAAGGGCGTTCAGGTTGTAGTCGGCACGCCCGGCAGGGTTATTGACCATATAGAAAGAAAGACACTCAGGCTTAATTATATACAGATAGTTGTGCTTGATGAGGCGGACGAAATGCTGGACATGGGTTTTGTTGACGACATTACTACCATACTCAAGGAAACCCCGAAAGAGAGGCAGACCCTTCTATTTTCAGCCACAATGCCTGATGCGATACTAAAAATAGCCAATCGCTATATGCGAAACCCTGAGAGGGTGACGATTGCGAAGGACATGCTTACCGCACCGAAGATAAACCAGATATTCTATGAGGTAAGGCAGTCTGAAAAGACCGATGCCCTTTGCAGATTGATAGATGTGGAGGATTCAGATTTGTTTTTAGTGTTCTGCCATACAAAAAAAGAGGTTGATGATGTGGCAGCAGACTTGAAGCTCAGGGGTTATGAGGCAGAGGCAATACACGGAGACTTCAGCCAATCTCAGCGAGAGGCGGTAATGAAAAAGTTTCGCGAAAGCAGGATAGATGTGCTGGTTGCAACCGATGTGGCTGCAAGAGGCCTTGATATAAGTAAGATTACGCATGTGATTAACTACAGCATTCCGCAGAACCCAGAATCGTATGTGCACAGGATAGGCAGGACAGGACGGGCAGGAAGAGAAGGAGTTGCCATAACCTTTGTTACGCCAAGGGAAGACAGGCAGCTTCGGCTTATCCAGTCAGTTGCAAAGACAAAGATAAAGAGGGGAAAACTGCCGTCTGTGCAGGAGATTCAGGAGGTAAGGGTTGATCGTCTGAAAGAAAGGATTCAGGAGTTTATTGATGATAAACGTTTTGACGCGTATCTTAAGATGACTGAAAAACTTTCAGACGGTCTTCAGCCCATAGAGGTTGCGGCGGCGCTTTTAAAATTCCAGCTTGAAGGATTTGGCATAGAAACAGAGGTAAGAGGAGGCGAACCATCACTTAATGAAACAGGCGCGCCTGCGGGCATGGCAAGGCTTTTTATAACTGTTGGCAGAGAGCAGAGGATAAGGCCGGGCGATTTGGTTAAACTTATTGTGGAAAAGACAGGGCTAAGCGGCAAGGTCATCGGCAATATCAAGATAATGGAAAAGTTTACCTTTGTTGAAGTGCCGAGAGATTCTGCCGAAAAGGTAATAGACGCCTTGCAGAGGAGCATGATTGGGGGGAGGAAGGTTTCTGCTGCGCCGGCGAGGCCTAGATAGTTTACACTAAAGAGCCGCCTGCTTTTACCGCAGTCACGCAGACAGGCGGCTTTTGTGCATAACATATCACCCCGACATCCTATCTCCCAGATGAGCCTTGCTTTGCCTTGCGTCATGGCAATCTTTGAAAATGAACCGTGATAAACCATTTCTTTCACTTCAGCTAAACAGTTGCTAATTCATCTCCATTTCAAAACAGCTCTTAAATATGTTTAAACTCACCACAATTCACTACTCTTTTTTTTACTCCCTGACAACACAGATTAGCATTTTAGCATGAGCTATTTAGTTTTTGACGCTTCAGTGCTGTTATGATATTGTTAGCTCGCATATGGATAATATTACCGGACAGAATACACTCCGCATTATCCCACTCGGCGGTCTTGGTGAGATTGGGCTTAATATGATGGCTATGGAATATGGCGATTCCATAATCGTTGTGGATTGCGGTCTCATGTTTCCAGAGGATTATATGCTTGGGATAGATATTGTAATCCCTGATATAGCTTACCTTAAGAAAAACAGAGAGAAAGTTAAGGCCTTTCTAATAACCCACGGCCATGAAGACCACACAGGGGCTCTGCCGTTTGTCCTGCGGGATATAAAGGCGCCGATATATGGAACAGCCCTTACCCTTGGCCTTATTAAAGAAAAACTTGAGGAATTCAATCTTGATAAAGAAACAGACTTTATAACCGTCAAGCCGAGAGGTAATGTTTCTATCGGCCCCTTTGATATTGAATTCATAAGGGTAAGCCACTCAATTGCAGATGGCGTAGGCCTTGCAATAAAGAGTCCTGCTGGTGTTGTCATTCACACAGGTGACTTTAAGCTCGACCAGACACCGGTTGATGGGGAGATACTGGACTATGCCAGATTTTCGGAATACGGCGAAAATGGAGTGCTGCTGCTTCTCTCTGACTCTACGAATGTAGAAAGAGAGGGCTACACCGTATCAGAGCGGGATGTTGGCCTGACCTTTGAAGAAATATTCAGGAAAAGCAGTGGCCGTATAATAGTTGCGGCCTTTTCATCAAATATTCACAGGATTCAGCAGGTTATGGATGTTGCAGAGAAATTTGGGCGAAAGGTTGTGCTCAACGGCAGGAGCATGGTGGCTAATGTGAGGATAGCCAGGGATCTCGGTTATCTCAAGGCGACAGATGGCCTTATCGTCGACTTACGAGAGATTGATACCCTTCCGCCGCAAAGGGCGGTATTATTGACAACAGGAAGTCAGGGAGAGCCGATGAGCGCATTAACAAGGATGGCAATGGATGACCATAAACAGATAAAGGTGCGCAAGGGCGATACAGTTATACTTTCCTCCAAGTTTATACCAGGGCATGAAAAGGCAATCTCCAATATGATGAATCACCTCTACAGACGCGGAGCAGAGGTTATTTATGAAAAGGTTTCAGAGATACATGTGTCGGGACATGCAAGCCAGGAAGAACTCAAGATAATGCTCAATATGGTTAAACCAAAATATTTTATTCCTATACACGGCGAATACAGACATCTGGTAAAACACAGCCAGCTTGCTGAAAAAGTAGGAATAAAAAAAGAAAATATCATTCTTGCGGAAGACGGCGATGTTGTGGAGATTTCTATGGATAGTATTACTGTTAAAGAGAAGGTTGAGTATGGGAAGGTCTTTGTGGACGGTAAAGGCATAGGAGATGTTGGTGATATGGTATTAAAAGACAGGCGGCATCTTTCGCAGGATGGCTTGGTAATTGCTATCCTGGCTCTGAATGAAAAAACCGGGGAAGTCATATATGGCCCCGACATCATAACAAGAGGCCTTATATTTGAGAAAGAATCTGCCGAACTCCTTGAAGGCGCCAAAAATGTTGTCATGGTAGCCCTTGGTGCCATAAATATAGAGGCAAAGACAGACTGGATGGAGGTTAAGGAGGAGATACGGAGGGCTCTTAGGAGGTTTTTTAATAAGGCCTTGGAAAGAAAACCGCTTATACTGCCGCTTATAGTAGAGATATAACATAAAACAGGATCTGAGTTTGTTAGGATGTGGAAATGGCAAGTACGAATGAGGAATCGGGGGATTCGTAATTTATAGTTTGTAATTTTTTATCTTTTTCCACTTTCCACCCCTTACTTTTCCTTTCCAGTTTTATGCTTGACCGTAAAATAGCGATTAAAAACACTCTACTTTTGGACTTGACTTGAGATTGTAAAAGTTTTATTATGATGTTGCTATTGGAGGTTTTTGCATGGAGTTGGCCGTATTTGAACAGCTGCATGAAAAGGTTGAACAACTTATAGAACAATGCATTGAATTAAAAGAAGAAAATAAAAAAATAACAGAAACATTGTATTCAAAGGATAAAGAGATAGAAGGCTTGCATTTACGGCTTGAAAAATTTAGCAAAGAAAAGGGTTTGATAAGAGAAAAGGTAAAAACTATTTTGGAAAGGGTGGAAGGTTTGATTCAAACTGCATAAGGGGTACCCTTGAAGCCAGTGGTAGAGGTAAATATTCTAGAGCAGAAACTTCTTGTAAAGAGCGAAGATGGCGCAGAGCATGTTAAAAGAGTGGCAGATTATCTAAACAGCAAAATAGAGGAGGTTAAAAAAAACTCAAAGGCTGTTTCAACACTTAATGTGGCATTACTTGCAGCAATGAACATTACAGATGATTATTTCGAAGCAAAAGAAAGATTAGTAAAATTTGAGAGTATGGCTAAAGAACTTTCAGAACGTATAGACAAAAAGGCAGGTTAGCTTCTCCCCTGCTATGTTCGTGATTATGGGTATATTTAGAACCAACACTATAAAATAAGGGAACCTTCCCTGACTGTCTGCCGACGGATTCCCTACCCAATTAGGGGTAGAGATAGGAAAGGTCGAAAGCAGTTATTTTAAAGGTACCCACCTATTTATATAGGTTCAAATAACCCATGAACACGGCATTAAAGCGGGGGAGAAAAAAGATTAGGAAGGCTTGTAGATTGAGGGATAATAGGGCATGTTAATAAATATTGTTTCTTGGGTAAAAAAGACAATTTTTTTTGTTTGTAAAATAATGGATGTTAAGGTCAGTAAATTTGGAAATGGTTTCAGTATATTATCTCCATTTCCACCGTTTAAGATAGCCCTATACCTATAACCTTTATCTATATACCTTCCCAATCTATCACATTGTTTGCATAAAATGTGAGCCGGAAAGCTTCCAAGCCAAACCAAGTGCAAGTGTTATCAATTGTTGAAAAAAAAGACTCTTTGAGAAGTGGTATCCTTCAAAAGCGTTTCAGGCTGCCGTTTGAAGAGGTGTTCAAGTTAAGCACCATTATTCAAAAAAAGTTTTTGGCGGGTATAAGAGAGTTAGAACATGCAAAACGGCTGGCTCTGTATGCGAGTTTTAAAAATGAAGTTCTTACCGACAGCATCTTTGAGTATGCCGTTACTCATGGAAAAGAGGTTTTTTTCCCGCGCATTGTCAGAGAAAAAAAGAAATTAATGTTTTTAAGGGTGCATGGAAAAGAGGACATGGCCAGAGGTTCTTATGATATAAAAGAACCTGTTCATCATCGGGAAAATCACCCAGATGATAGGCAAGCGGCAGCAGCATTAGATATTATAGTTGTGCCAGGTCTTGCATTTGATACAAATGGCAACAGGCTTGGATATGGGAGGGGCTATTACGACAAGGCACTTGGCAGTTTAAAGGCAAAATGCCTCATGGTAGCGCTTGCATTTGATTTTCAAATATTAGACAAAATCCCTGCAGAGACTCATGACGTAAAGATGGACAGGATAATTACGGAAAACAGGGTAATAAATACAGTAGGCAGTAGGCAGTAGGCAGTAGGCAGAAAAGAAACGGAGACACGGGGAAACGGAGATTTTTATTCGCCGATTCACCGGTTCTCTTCTTTCTTTACTGCTTATTTCATAAGAAAGGGGTGATTAAACTTGGACAACAGTTTATTTATAGTACTGGCTTCTATTATTGGAATTTTAATCGGAGTGGCAGCAGGTTATCTTATCAGGAAAAAGATTACAGAAGCACAAATAATGGCTACTAAAAAGCTTTCCGAATCTATCATTGAGGAGGCTCAAAAGCAAGGCGAGACTATCACAAAGGAGGCAAACCTCAAGGCAAAGGATAAGCTTTATCAAATGAAGATCGAATTTGATAAAGAGACCAGGGAGCGAAAACAGGATCTCCAGAATTTGGAAAAAAAGCTCATGGCCAAAGAGGAGAATCTTGATAAAAGAATAGAAGCCCTTGATAGAAGGGATGGCGAGTTTGCTAAAAGGGACAAAAATTTAGTAGCACAGGAAAAAAAGGTTCAGGATATGGAAAGGGAATATACTGCACTTTTAGACAAGCAGAGGCTTACATTAGAGCGGGTAGCCGGCCTATCTGCAGAAGATGCCAAGAAGAGCCTTATAGAGATTATGGAAAATGAGGCAAAGGCCGAGGCTGTCAAGTCTATAAAGATGATTGAGGATGAAACAAGGGAAATGGCTAAAAATAAGGCCAGAGAGATTATTTCACTGGCAATTCAAAGATACGCAGGCGAATATGTTGCAGAGAGGACCGTATCCGTTGTCAATCTTCCCAATGACGAGATGAAGGGAAGGATTATCGGAAGAGAAGGCCGCAATATCAGGGCAATAGAGGCTGCCACCGGCATTGATATTATTATAGACGATACACCGGAGGCTGTAATACTCTCTGGCCACAATCCGGTAAGAAGAGAGGTGGCAAAATTAACGTTGGAAAGATTAGTAGCTGATGGAAGAATACATCCTGCAAGAATAGAAGAGATAGTGAGTAAGGTCGAACAAGAGATTGAACAGGCAATTAAAGAAGCTGGAGAACAGGCTGTTTTTGATGTAGGCATACACAGCCTTCATCCGGAATTGATAAAGCTTGTCGGCAGGCTTAAGTTTAGAACAAGTTACGCACAGAATGTATATGTCCATTCAATGGAGGTGGCATTCATCTGCGGAATTATGGCGGCTGAATTAGGTCTTCCTGAAAAACAGGCAAAGAGGGCAGGGCTTCTTCATGACATTGGAAAGGCGGTTGACCATGAAGTTGAAGGCTCGCATGCAGTTATAGGCGGCGATCTGGCAAGGAAATATGGTGAAAACCCTAAGATTGTTGCAGGAATTGCAGAGCACCATGACGGCACGCCGCCTTCATTGCTAGGCATACTGGTTCAGGCAGCTGACGCTCTCTCTGCTGCAAGACCGGGCGCCAGAAAAGAGATGATGGAGACATATGTAAAAAGGCTTGAAGATCTTGAGAAGATAGCGACATCTTTTACTGGCGTTGAAAAATCATACGCAATTCAGGCAGGCAGGGAAATTCGGGTTATTGCAAGCAACCAGTCAATATCTGACGAAGCCGCTGTAATGCTTTCTAAAGATATCGCAAGAAAGATAGAAAAAGAACTCAATTATCCGGGGCAGATAAAGGTTACGGTCATACGGGAAACCCGCGCCGTTGATTATGCAAAATGAAATAGGAGCCAGGTTGAGGTTAATGCCAAGGTCAAAAAATGCAGCTTCACTTTTTGGGTTAAGGAAAAAATTCTCAACCTTAGCCTCAGCCTTAGCCTATAAGTAATATGTCTGATTTGATAAAGGTTTTCTTTATAGGAGATATAATCGGAAGGCCCGGCAGAATCGCCGTTAAGGAGCTGCTACCCGACATAATAGAAAAATTTGCAATAGACCTTGTTATTGCAAATGGAGAAAACGCTGCTGGAGGATTTGGTATTACACCAGCGATTGCAGAGGAGCTTATCGGTTTAAAAATTGATATAATAACATCAGGCAATCACATATGGGATAAAAAAGAGATTATAGATTACATCAAAGATAAAAAATGGCTCCTGAGGCCTGCCAACTATCCTAAAGCAACCCCTGGTTTTGGATGGGCGGTAGCAAAAACAAGGTCAGATGCGAAGATAGCCGTTATCAACCTTTGCGGAAGGGTTTTTATGGATAATCTTGATTGCCCTTTCATGGCTGCCAAAGAGATAGTTAAGGAAATAGAACATGATACATCCGTAATTATTCTTGATATGCACGCCGAGACCACATCTGAAAAGGCTGCTATGGGCTGGTTTTTGGACGGCAAGATAAGCGCTGTAATTGGCACTCATACCCATGTCCAGACTGCTGATGAAAGGGTACTGCCGCAAGGCACGGCATTTATAACCGACGCAGGTATGACAGGCTCTATGAGCTCTGTGATTGGAATGCAGAAGGAGATTGTGCTGGAGAGATTTTTAACACAGATGCCGAAAAAATTTGAGGTAGCTGCAAAGGATATAGCAATGCAGGGTGTTGTCGTATCTATAGCCTCAGAAACCGGCAAGGCAACGGCTATAGAAAGGATAAATGTGGCATTGTAAATGTTCATACTTGTTAGAGCAAAATCAAGAGATAAGCGCTAAAAAATCTAAAATCCCAGGGCTAATACAAACCTAATACAAACAATGACGGACATTCAAGCACAGCTTTCCATTATAAAAAGAGGCATTGCAGAACTCATATCAGAAGAAGAGCTTTTAGAAAAATTACAAAAGAGCACAAGTACCGGTAAACCTCTCCGCATAAAGGCAGGCTTTGATCCTACAGCCCCTGATCTCCACCTTGGACATACTGTCCTCATCCAGAAATTAAAGCAGTTTCAGGATTTAGGGCATGAATTATTTTTTCTTATTGGTGATTTTACCGGTATGATTGGCGACCCTACGGGCAGATCAGAAGCCAGGAAACCGTTGACCAGAGAAGAAGCGCTGAAAAATGCCGAAACTTATAAACAACAGATATTCAAGATACTGAATCCTGAAAAGACACAGATTGTATTTAATAGCGAATGGCTTTCAAGTATGAGCGTAATAGATGTTGTAAGACTTGGTTCAATGCAGACTGTAGCAAGGATGCTTGAAAGGGAAGATTTCAAAAAGAGGTTTAACAACCATCAGGATATAACCATACTGGAATTTTATTACCCTTTATTTCAGGCGTATGATTCTGTGTATTTAAAGGCCGATGTGGAGTTGGGCGGCACCGACCAGCTTTTTAATCTGCTGATGGGGAGAACATTGCAGAAAAAAATGGGGCAAGAGCCTCAGGTTGTAATAACCATGCCGTTGCTTGAGGGGACTGACGGAGTGCAGAAAATGAGCAAATCTTTGGGTAATTATATCGGCATAACAGAACCTTCGGGTGAAATATTCGGGAAGATGATGTCTATATCCGACGAACTAATGATACGATACTATGAGCTCTTGAGCTCTCTTTCCAATGCAGAGCTTGAGGAATTAAGAAATGGCTTAAAAAACGGCACAGTTCATCCAAAAGAGGCCAAGACAAACCTTGCAAAAGAAATAGTTGCAAGATTTCATGGAGGTGATGCGGCTATAAAGGCGGCCTCCGAATTTGACAAGGTATTCAAATCCAAAGGCATTCCTGAGAATATAGAAGAGAAGACCTTAATGATTCATACTAAAGATATAGGGGTTGTTGACCTTTTGAAAAACACTTCTTTAACTCCTTCAACTTCTGAGGCGCGAAGACTTATCTCTCAAGGCGGCGTCAGCATTGATGGAGAGAAGGTGTCTGATATAAATTATAAATTATCTGCCAACAGGAATTACCTGCTGCAAGTAGGTAAAAGAAAGTTTGCAAGGGTGAGCATAAAAAACAGTGGATTATAGGGCAGCCCCCCAATATGTTTGAACCCCAAAAATGCAGTTGCATTTTTGGGCAAACGCTCCGATGTTTCAATACGGAGCACCACGAACAAAACATCGGAGCGCAATCCCCTGATAAAAACCTTCAGGGGCAGGCTCTGGCCAAATACTGTAGTTGCCGATTCATCGGCGATTGTAACTCAAACCTTCAGGTTTGAGTTTTTCAAGGCTAAAGCCTTGAGTTACAAAATACGCCCATGGGGCACCCAACAGAAGGTTGGGTCGGGCAACTACTATACCTATAACAGTATGCTCCGTTTTGTCCACCCATCTTTTCCTTGCCCTTGACAAATTATGTATTTTGTTGAAGCAAAACACAAAACTCCTCCTTTGTTAAAAGCAAAGGAGTTAAT
>JACRML010000002.1 GCA_016214995.1 Deltaproteobacteria bacterium | reverse complement strand
TCCGCCTAATCCATGCATATTATCTCTACACCCATAAACAGTTACAATTGCAGGCATACCATAGTTTCCATCAAATTTATCATCGCTGTGAAAGTGGACTATATCAGCATCGCGGGGCAACAGTTTTTTTAACATTTGAGGAGAAGGGATATCTACGCCGTCAAAAGGGCCGCAGATATTTGTGCAATACGGGATTGATGAGCCTTCGGGCCCAATAAAGGTTATTGTGTGCCCAAATTCTTTGAGACCTTTAATGAGCCAGACGATGGCTCTTTCAATGCCGCCGTATTCCTTTACAGGAAGCTTTTTGGGATAATAGTGGACAATGTGCATAATATTATAGTGGACGACAAAAACAAGCAGACGTAGTTTGCCCATTTATGGCGTATTTTAAAATCGCCGATAAATCGGCAGACTACAAATTTATATCGCTGACTATAGCATTGAGTGTTGAGTTGTTAGATTGCTTTACAAATATCATAAAATCTTATCGCATTCTTTTGTGCGTCAAAATACCTTTCCACTCTTTGCCTGCCCCTGTTTCCCATCTCTAACGTAAATCCTTTATTGCCCATAAGATTGCGTATAGCTTCTGCCAATTGAAAAAAATTACCTGGAGAAATTAAAACCCCCGCATCTCCTATAACTTCAGGGATAGAGCCGCTCATTGCAGATATTACCGGTTTCCCTGATGCCATTGCCTCTATAAGCACCATGCCAAACTGCTCCTGCCATGTCATTGTAGGATAGCTCGGAAGCGCAAAAACATCCGCCATTCTATACACTTCAGGCATCTCGCCATATGAGACAAAATCCAGGAATCTGAAATTGTCTTCTGTGCCAGATTCTTTTATCAAGTTTTCCATATTTTCCTTTTGAGCGCCTTTTCCTGCAACAACTACAACAAAATCCTTAACTCCTCTCTGTTTTAAAATCCGCGCAGCATAAACAAGATTATGCACGCCCTTCCATGAAACGAGCTTGCCTACATATAAAATGACAAAAGAGTTTTTGGGAATATTATTTTTTGCAAGCAAATCTTTTGGTTTTGCGCCTGGTTTGAATCTCTCCAAATCAACGCCCGGATATATAATCTCAATCTTTTCTTCAGGCACTCCCTCTATCTGCAGCGCCTTCTTGGCTGTCTCTGTGAAAGGCAGGAACATATCCGCCTTTTCCATAATATACCTTTTATGATAGCTTGTTCTTTCATCAAAAGCCGCCCTGTATGGTATATTCTCCCACCATGATAAGACAAACTTAAATCCAAGTTCGTCCTTAAAACTTGCAAGGGTATATGCTGACCTTGTTGCATCACATGAATAGACGATATCAAATCCCTTTAGATATTTTTTCAAAGAGAAATAATAAAAATCCATCTTTTTAAAAGGGGCTCGGATAATGCGTCTGTATGCTGTTAAAGGGTCTTTTATGGCAAGGGAAATCTCTTGGGCACGGGTCAGCCGTTTTATATTTAAATCAATAGAACTTACATCATAATCATTCCTCTCGCCTGCGAAGACCGTTATGTCAAACCTATCCTTTAACGGCTCAAAACGTTGAAGCGCCCATTTGTTTACCTTATTATCAAGGACAATGCCGAGTTTCATGCCACAACTCCTATAATATCCCTTACTACCTCAAACACCTCATCCACACTTATATTTTCCATACACTTCTGATATTCGCATTTTTTGCTCACGCAGGGGTCGCATGTCTTCCATTTCTGGATAACCCTGTGCTTTTCCAAATCATAGTAAGGCCCTGTCCTTTTCCAATCTGCGACTGCATAGAGCGCCATAACAGATGTGCCGACTGCAATGGCAACATGCATAATGCCTGTATCTCCTGTTATTAAGATTTTAAACTGTTTAACAAGAGCCGGTAATTGTCTCAAAGGAAGTTTTCCAGCAGAAACAACAGCCCCGCTGCCAATCCATGTTGCTATCTTACCGCAGTATTCTTTTTCTGAAGGAGAACCTGTAATCACAATCTTAATATCAGGATACGCCGAGATAAGCCTTTTTCCAAGTTCCATAAATCTATCCGCAAACCACATCCTGCTTACGGTTGACGCCCCGACTTGAAATCCTATTAAAATATCGTCATCTCCGACACCTTGATTTTTCAAAAAATCCGATACCACCTCCTCATCTTCATTTTTTATAGGCAAAACCATGCTTTTATCTTTGCTGTCGCAGCCCACAAGAGCGGCGATATTTAGCCGTTGTTCTATGCCGTGAACCGGCCCGTTACTTTCAATAACCGCCCCTTGATTGGACAGAAGAAAATTATATTCGCCCGTGTTCGGCAGCTTTACAATAAAATTTGCGCCGGAGAGATATGCCATGGGCGTTGCCTGAGGCTCATTGCCGTGAAATATCAACGCAAGGTCAAATTTATGTTTGCGAAATTCTCTTATGGTTTTGAAAAACCTTTTGTAGCCGCCGTAGTATGGGATTATCCCGTCTATATGGGGGTTATTCTCAAACATCTCCATATTTGATTTGTTGAAATGGGCAACGATTTTTGCATCGTGGTATCGTTCTCTTACAGCCTTTATTGCCGGCGTTGAAAGGAGCGTATCGCCTATTGCTGTTGATGAAACAACTAAGATATTCTTAACTTTATCCGGCGCAAAACATTTTAAATCTGTCCTGCGGCTATCAAATGCCTTGGCCATTTTCATTGACAAATAAAGAATGCCGTCAATCGGATTCAACCTCATCCATTGCCCCGTATAGAGAGATACAGTTTTGAAAGCAGCGGGTTGGTATAAATGCGCACCTTGTTTTTAAACCAGCCGACATTATCTTTCACAGCAATCCGCTCTATAGAAAATATGTCAGAGTCTTTTTTGACCACACCCCTCTTTGTTGTAAACAAGGCCTTATATCCCACTTCTTTTGCCATTTTAATAGAGTTTTCATTATACGACCCCTTGGGCCAGCAGAGATAGTGACATGGTTTGTTTAATCTTCCTTCAATAATCCGTTTTGAGTCTGCAAGCTCTTTTAGCAGTTCTTCATCTGACAGTTCTGCACATTTTCTGTGACTCATGGTGTGGGAATAAAACTCTACAAAACCATTATCCTGCATTTCCCTTATCATATCCCAGTTCATAATAACCTTATGAGTTTGGCCTTTCGCTAGGAGTTCTTTGCCTTCCTTGTGTGATGGAATGATTATTTTATCACTCCTGACTCCTGACCCCCGATAGATGCATTCGAGGGCAGGCTTCTGGCTCCTGACTTCTTTTGATGCTTCTTCCACCCAATCAGTCACTATGAAAATTGTTGCCTTAATATTATACTTCTTCAAAACAGGAAAGGCATACACATAATTATCAAGATAACCATCATCAAAGGTAATTGCTATAGTTTTTTCTTTTATTACAAGATTTCCGCCGGCAAACTCAACCAACTCATCAGCGCTCAACGTTCTACACCCTGCCTCTTTCAAAAACCGCATCTGCGCTTCAAACACATCGGGGGTTACCATAACCATATCGCCTTTATGCAGGCTTACATGATGATACATGAAAACAGGGATAGGGCTCATCTTGCAGTCTCACCCATAAGAGAATTGTAAAAATTAAATAGACTTGTTACCATTACATCAACACTGTATTTCTTTTCAACAATCTTTCTCCCTTCATCTCCCATCTTGTTCATTTTATCTCTATCTTTAAGAAGATTGATTATTGCCTCTGCAAGGGTAGTAGGATTTTCGGGTTCGACAAGGATACCTGAAACACCATCGTTAATAACCTCAGGGACGCCTCCAACCCATGTCCCAACGACAGGCTTTCTCATCGCCATTGCCTCAAGAAATGATGTCCCCAATGCTTCCTGAAGTGTTGGCAGAACAAACAAATCTATTGTTTTTAATAGCTCTGGTATATCATTTCTCAAACCAAGGAGTTTGACGTTTTGAGATATTCCTAGCTCCAAAATCTTTTTTTCTATATTCTCTTTCTGCGGCCCATCACCTGCGAAAAGAAAAATAGTTTTTGGAAGCTCCTTTAAAACCAAAGGTATTGCATCAAGGAGGGTGTGATGTCCTTTTTTCCGCCTTAAAATGGCTATTGTTCCCACAATTACAGCATCAGAAAGAATATTTAATTCTTCTCTTGATACAGTCTTTACAATATCCGGGTTAAACTTTTTTAAATCAACACCTGTTGGAATACTAATTACTTTATCTTCTGCTATCCCTTTTCCCTTCACAAGGTATCTCTTGACATACTCACTGACTGTTACAATCATATGCGGAAAAAGGGAGTATGTGATTTTAGATGTTATCGGAAGCGCCAGATGCCTTGTCCTGACAATTATCGGTTTTCTCGTAGAAATTCTGCCTGCAATTGCCCCAAGCATACTGTCGTTTCCGCTGTGGGTGCAGACAATGCTAACATTTTCCTGTTTTATAATCTTTAAAAGAAAAGAGATAGCGAATGGAGAAAAACTGCTTGCCATTTTTATTGTTCTTATCTCTATGCCATTTTCAGTTCCTATCTTTGCCAATCTGCTGTCAGGCGGACATGCAATAATCACCCTTACACCCATTTTTTTTAAACCAATGGACTCCTTAAGAGTCCTGTTTTCCTGTCCTCCCCAACCTGTGGACGATTCCGTATGGAGTATGGTAAAGGGCATATCAGATGCTCTTCCTCGCAATGACAATGATATGATCGCCGAGAAGTATCTCCTTTGAGTAAAGAAAATTCAGCATCTCACTTTTTTTGGTATCTCCCCTTGCGCTAGACATCAGTGTATACACCCCTTTATATAGCAAGAACATGGGTAATTCACTATAGCGATACTGCGATGCCGCAAGAGTCTCTATTTGAAAACCGTTGCCGTGTAAAAGCTGAAAGATTTCTACGAATGAGAGAGGAGAATACATAATCTTATCCCATTCTCTCCCCTCTTGATTTTTCTTAAACGGTTTAAAGTATTTAAAATAGCCCCTGTTCAGAAAAAAAATACGCGAACTTATATTGAGAATATTGGGCATAGTAAGTACCAACTGTCCATCTTTTTTTATAATCCTCTTGAATTCCCTGAACAGGAGTTTGTGATTTTCAAAATACTGAAGCGATTCCATGCAGGTTATGGTCTGAAATTGTTCCGGTTGAAACGGCAGGCGCTGATTCATATCGGCCTGTACAAACGGAGTGTAGACTTGCGATGGCGGATACATATCGCAAAAAACAACCTTGAATCCGATTTGGTTCAATTGTACAGCAAAACCGCCGTCTCCGCCTGCAACATCAAGAAGCAGACCTTTTACCCGATTATTTTTCAAAATATCTAAAACTGTTGAATGAACTTGTTTCATAGCTTTTTCAAATGCACTTCTATTTCTTTCATTACTTCATTAACCGTAATATCTTCCAAGCAATCGCTTACCTTGCTCCCCTCGCAGCCATCTTTACCGCAAGGAATACAGTCCCAATCCCTCTGGATAACAGTATGTTTTCCAAAGGTTTGTATGCCGTTTCTTTTTTGATAGGGTTCTTCTCCTGACCCCTGACCCCTGACCCCTGACCCCTGTTTATTATCCCACGGCCCCCAGTGAAATGCCCCTGAAGGTCCAAAGAGCGCCACTACTGGTGTATTAACAGCAGCAGCTATATGCATAGGCGCCGAGTCCACGCCAAAAAAAAGTTTTGCCCTTTTTGAAATAGCTCCAAGTTGTTTAAGGCTTATATTTCCTATGAAGGCAACGGGTTTCAGCTTGGTGAGTTCAATAATCCTGTTTGATTTATCTATCTCTCTCTTATCGGGGCCACATGTCATAATAACCTTTGCTCCATGCTGTTCCTGAACACGGTCAATAACATCCGCCATATATTCATCGTGCCAGCATTTAAAAAGCCATCGGGATGTGGGGTGGATGTGGACTATAATATCTTCTGCTTTTACACCTTTGTCTGCCAAAGTATTTTCTGCCCATTCTTCATCTTCACTCGAAATATAATAATCAACTCTTAAATCCTTAGTGTTTATACCGGCATTACTCAAAAGTTCGAGGTTTTGAAGAACAGTATGTCTATCTCTATCAATAAAAAATCTATGGGTATATAAAAATCTTTTACCGGCAAACCCTCCAGCCTGCTCATAGCCTATCCGATACCTTGCCCTGCTCAAAAATGAATACAATGCAGGCCTGTCGCCGCCCGTTAAGTCTATAGCCATATCAAATTTTTCTTTTCTTATCCTTTTCAAAAAAGAAAATTCAGCCTGCGCCATTTTCATGAAAGGCTGTTTAAGGCAAGACCTGTCTAATATCAATATCTCATTCACCAGAGGGTTTCCTGCAAGCATCTCCTCAGTGCCTGAGTTTATCAATGTTATTATGTGAGATTCTGGAAAGGTATCTCTTACTGCCCTTATGGCAGGTATGGTTAGCAGGACATCGCCGATGTGGCGGAGTTTGATAATCAGGATATTCTTTATATTCTTAAACTCAGTCAATAAAATCAACCCTCTTTTTACGCTTTAAACTTACACCTTCTATCTTTTCACTTAACACTGTCCACTCAACACTCATCACTGCCTCTTAGACATTTCCCGGAGTTTCGCATACTTTGAGAATGTATATGTTGAATAAAGACCTGAAAGGATAATGCCGCTATAGCCTTCCAGAAAACCTTTTTGTAAAACAAACATCTTAAAAAAGGTAAAACACGGCCTAAACACTAAATTCAATAAGCTGGTATTGCCCCCATTTTTAAACATCTCCTCTGCCGCAAGGGTTGAATACCTGTCCATCCTTTTTAGATAATCGCTTACATCTCTGTATGTATAATGCTCTAGGGGATTTTTAAGGTAACCGAGATTTCCATCTATCCGAACCGCTTCATGAACACTGCGCTCATTAAAACTGCCTTTATCCTTTCTATATAGTCTTAAATTGTAATCTGGATACCAGCCACAATGCCTTATCCATTTCTCACCAAAGAAATTCTTTCGTGGAATATAATATCCTTCATACCCATCCTTGCTTAAAGCCATTTCTATCTCTACCCTTAAATCAGGTGTTACTCTTTCATCGGCATCAATATTAAGAACCCAGTTATTCTTAGCCTTGCCGGCAATTAAATTTTTCTGCCTGCCAAAACCAAACCATGTATCAGAAAAAACCTTTGCACCATATTCCTTGCAAATTTCAACCGTCCTATCAATGCTCCCGGAATCTGAAACAAGTATCTCATCTGCCCATTTTACGCTTTCAAGACAGGCACGGATATTTGATTCCTCGTTAAGGGTTATGATGGTGACCGAAATCTTTTGCATAATACATACATATTCCTCATCAAGTCAAAACTCAAAACCACTCACCGGCGAGGCAGGCGGGGATTTCATCATTTTTATCAGAAATCCAGTGGACTCCTTACGCCAAGAATATTTTTCGTTGCCACATGGGTATAAATCATGGTCGTTTGAAGATTTTTATGTCCGAGCAATTCCTGAATCGTTCTGATATCGTATCCCTTTTCCAGAAGGTGCGTGGCGAAACTGTGCCGCAACGTGTGGACTGATGCCTGTTTTGCTATCCCTGATTTCATCACCGCAATTTTAAATACCCTTTGCAGCGCATCGTGATAGACATGATGACGTCTTACAATGCCAGTTTGCGGGTCTATAGAAAGCGATCGGGATGGAAACAACCAGAACCATGCCCATTCTTTTCCCGCATTCGGATACTTCCTTTCTAATGCGCCCGGCAATTGAACGCCGTTTAGTTTTGCCTTCCTGTCTTTTTCATAGAGCGCTTTAACCTGATTCAGATGGGTGATAAGTTCTTGTCTAATCGCTTCCGGCAGCACAGTTCTTCTATCCTTATCCCCTTTGCCCGAACGAATAATAACCATGTTCTGCTCAAAATCAATATCTTTTACTCTAATCTGCAGACATTCATGAAGCCGCAGCCCGCAGCCGTAAATAAGTTTTGTCATCAATAGATTAGCGCCTGACATGCCTGAAAATATTTTTTCAATTTCCTTCACCGTTAGAACAACAGGCAAACGCCGATTCTGCCTTGCCCTTACTGCGCTGATTTCTCCTTCAATATCTCTATCAAGCACATGCCGATAAAGAAAGACAAGCGCATTTAGCGCCTGATTTTGTGTTGAAGCGGAAACCTTCTTTTCTACAGCAAGATGGCTTAAAAAATTCTGAATATCCTTTCCATCTAAAGAGTGCGGATTTTTATCTTTGATGAAACCTCTAAATTGTCTTAACCATAAAATATAGGTCTTTTCTGTGCTATACGACCGGTGGCGAAGCCTTAGCGCCTCACTTAGCTTTTTTCCTATTTTTTGCCAGTCTGATGGAACAGCCGCCGCTGCTTCAGCGCTGTTATTCAGAGAACGTGAAAGAAAATAGCCGTATATTTTTAATGCCCTTTCCGCCTGCTGAACTTGCCATTCTTCATGTTTTTTGGCAAGGTGATTAAGAAATTTAGTATTTTGTTCATTTGACAGCGGCTCTGTTTCTGGCATGTCAAAATAACGATAGCAATCGGAAACCCATTTTAAATAATAGTAGAGATTCTTCTCGGGAAGCCTCTCTTTTGCGCTCAAAAACTGTTTAAATGAATCCAACATAATTAGTTCAAATATTACACCGCATGCGACATAATAATCAAGCACAAATTAATCTTCTTAAATTTCAACGTGTTAAGAATAGTAAGCGCTATATTTCTCTTGACCCGACTCATAACTTTTCCTATAATCTGCACAAATATACGCATGCAACATAAAAAAGAATGTTAGGCGCCTGAATGATCGGGCTACCGAAAATGCAATGAAGGCATTCCCGAAACGCCCATCGAGCCATGTCGGCGGAGATCGAGCCGTCCAGGCGGTCGTCGCTCACTGCGACCCGGCATGGATCATTACATCCGTGGCCAAGGACTATGGCCTCGATCTTCGTGTAGAGATTACGCAAAACGGTTTAGTCACCGGCGAAGAGTTCTTTGTCCAGGTCAAGGGTCGGACGAAGATCGACACGGACCGCGAGTACCCTCCACGCGCATCGGTGCGCCAGGCGACAATCAACTACTGGCTCGGCAAACTCTCTCCCACGCTCATCGTCGTAGTCGACCTCTCAAACGGAGTCTTGGCGTTCGACTGGCTTCAATACGCTTATGCCGCGTATCCGCAGCTTGGCACAGGAGAGAGTGAGGTCGGATTGCCACTCAGCAAGAACAGTGGCTCGCACGAGTTTCGCCAAGAGATTCTGGCCTACCTCCGGCAGTACTACGCCGTCGTTCGAAGGGATGTACAGGATGGTTCGCAGAACTTGTACTTGACGAGAATTCTCTTCCACGTTTCCGCGTTATTTCGAGTCTGTGCGCGCACGGCGATCGAGCTTCAGCGGTTAGACTCTGACGATCCGAACGATTACCGTCAACTTGTCCACGCTTTTGTCACTGCGTTTGCAGCGCATGATGAGATTCTGGCGTGGCTCCGTGAGGGGCGATTTACCGACAGCCGAGCGGCTGGCGAATCGCGTATTCTTAGCCTCGTCGGGACCTTGCTCGCGCTCTATGACCAAGGGCGGGACAAGCTATTTCAGCGGCAGGATCGAGAAGACGGTTTTTGGAAGATACGGCCTGATTACAGCGGACTTGCCGCGTACCTGCTCCCTACCTTTGGAGTGTTGCATGATCTGGAAGAGATCTTGTTCCAGGGGCTCATGCTTGGAAAACTTGTCTACGTCCCTGGAGAAGCAAGTGACGTGGCACACGGCGCCTAACAAAGATTTGCAGCCGACAGCGGCGGATACAGGCGTGGCCCGCCGCTGAACCGGGGCGTTAGAAAAACATACGAAACCGTCATTATACAAACCCATCCAACCTCTCCAATCCCTCATTTTTAGCAAATTGCCGAATGAGGATTTAGGCAAATAATAACAGAGGAAAGTGTCTTGCAATTTCTTTGAAGTGTTTATCCAGAGTGTAGAGAGGGATGCTATTTTCTATTGCGGCCTGCGCTATAAGCAAATCTACCGTTCCTATATGTATCCCTTTTTTAGAAAGATTGTATCCCATGAACCCCGCATTTTTATACGACTCCTCTTTTGTGGGGATATAATGTATTGCAGCGAGGAATCTGTCTAAAAACTTCAATTCCGTTTCTCCGGCAGCGCCTCTCTGCAACTCAAGCGAGATTATTCCCGTAACGACAGCCCTTTCTTCAGATAAGATGCCTTTTAGTTTGGTTGAGACTTCACTGCCGCTTTTTCTGAAAAACTCTATCCAGACAGATGTATCTATCAGGATTTTATCTTTCATGCCGCAGTCTATCCCAATCTTTTTTAAATTTCAATTTGCCTTCCATCTCGAATGCCTCCTCAATCCTCTTTTTCCTGACAAAGTCTTCAAGGGCAATAATTACACTGTCCTTTTTTGTTTTGCTGTGAGCCAATCTCATTGCCTCATTTAACAATTCATCAGGTATATCCAATATTGTCTTCATAATATATCTCCATTTAAAAATTATATATATCTATGATAGGTGATTTTATATATATTGTCAACAGCTTTTAGTATTTCGGCTCGGGCTGGACAAACCCATCCAGCCTCACCAACCCTTCCTCCCTCGCTATTCTAACCGCTTCCTCAAATTCTTCGCCCGTTATTCTTCTATCCATTGGTGGACGCTCAAATGCATTGTAGCATGGTCTGTATTGGTCCATGATATTTACATATGTATTTTTAGATATTTCTTTTGCAATAAATCTTATTACCTCTCTTGTGCCTGCAAGACCATCCGGCAGAACAAGGTGCCTTACCAAAAGCCCTCGCTCTGCAATCCCTCTCTTCTTATCCATCTTCAAATCACCAACCTGCCGATGCATCTCTTTTATTGCAACCTTTGCTGTCTCAACATAATCAGGCGCTGCTGACAACTCTTTTGCAGCCGCATTATTCCCGTATTTAAAATCAGGCATGTAGATATCAAAAATCCCATCAAGCAGCCTGATTGTTTCAACAGACTCATAACCGCCGCAGTTATACACAAGCGGTATCTCAAGTCCATTCTCAATTGCATATGGAAGCGCGGAAACTATCTGCGCTGTCTGATGCGTAGACGTTACAAAATTTATATTATGACACCCCTGTCGCATGAGGCTTACCATCATAGCGCCGAGCTCCTCAACGGAGACCTCTTTCCCCTCGCCTAAATGGCTTATGTCATAATTCTGGCAGAAGAGGCACTTCAAATTGCAGTATGTCAAGAATATAGTGCCGCTGCCGTAATGGCCGACAAGAGGCTTCTCCTCTCCAAAGTGCGAATGAAAACTTGAAACCGTCGGAAGGGCGCCAACACGGCACACACCCTTTTCGCCTTGAATACGATTTACCCTGCAATCTCTCGGGCAAAGACGGCAGTCCTCAAGCATTCTGTTTAGTGTGTCGATTCTTTTGGAAAGTTCCCCTGTCTCATACAGGCGGATATAGGAAGGTTGAAAAAACGGCATCTACATTTTATATGGATATAACTTCTTTCTTCTCTGCAACAAAACGCGCCTGCTCATCCTTCCAGTTCATTATCTGGAAATAGGGCACTATATTTGGAATCTCATCAAGAGGTATTATGCCTGCCTCAACCTTCATAAGGGCATCTTTTATCATGGGAATCATTCCCCTCTTCAGACTACTGGTAAGCATCTCATTGAAATCAGCCTTTTCTATTATAAGACGTTTGCTTTCCGTGTCTATAAACCAGAATTCCATTATTGCAATTCTGCCCCTGTGTCCGGTGAAACCACAATCTTTGCAACCTGCGCCCTTATAAAATACAAAACCTGAAGGAACACCGCAGGGGTAAAAAGTATCAAGAAGCTCTTTGCTTGGCCTATATTCCTTTTTACAATCGTTACAAATTTTTTTGGCAAGCCTCTGGGATATAATAAGCAGCAATTCAGAGGCAAGGGTGCTGGGATTTATATCCAGATCTATCAGGCGCTGGACAGATTCAATGGTATTATTGGTATGAAGTGTTGAAAAGACAAGATGACCTGTCTGACTTGCCCTCATAGCCTCTATAGCTGTTTCGTGGTCCCTTATCTCGCCAATTAACATAATATCCGGGTCTTCTCTCAGGAACGCCCTGACAGCCTGGGCAAAGGTATAACCTATATCATCCTTGACCTGTGATTGCTGCACCCTTTCAAGGGAATATTCCACGGGGTCTTCTATGGTGACTATCTTTTTATTCAGGCCTTTGCTTAATATGCTCAGTGTTGAATAAAGGGTAGTAGTTTTGCCGCTGCCTGTAGGACCTGTTATCAATATCAGACCGGAAGGATTTCTTATCAACTTTTCATACTTGGCTTTAACATCGGATGAAAATCCTAATTCATCCAAAGTAAAAAAAGAACTGGTTTGATTCAATATTCTCAATACAAGATTCTCACCATGAAGTGTGGGCTGACTCTGAACCCGAAAGTCATATATCCCGCCGTCTGTTGTCTTTTTCCTGAACCTACCGCCCTGCGGCCGCCTCCTTTCGGATATATCCAGATTTGACTGCACCTTGAGAACATTAATTATCCCGCCTGCGTTGTTCCTGTTAATCTGAAGATGTTTTATATCATACAATGTCCCGTCAATCCGAAACCTCACCGCCGTATTCTTTTCATAATTTTCTATATGGATATCGCTGGCGCGCATCTTTATGCCCTCCCAAAGGAGGTTGCTGCTTATTTTCTGAAATTTCTTGGTCAGTGTTCCTATATCCTCTGCCTTGATAGGGGCCAACTCATCTTCAATGGGCACATCTTTAAGCTCCTCTTCCTTTACATCCCTTTCTTCTATTACCTGCACCTCGGTATCAGCATAGATTGTTCTTAATATCATTTCTATATCAGAATATGTTGCAAGTTTTATATCTACCTCCTTGCATTTCATAGCCTTTCTAAACTCATCAAGGTCTACGACAGGCTCGGCAGTAACGGTATATATCTTGCTTCCTTCCTTGAGATAAGGGACTACTAAATTATGGAGAGAAAAGGCCTTTGATATGCTTTTTACAAGGCTTTTATCAAGTATAGGAAGTATATCGTAGGCCGACACAAGAGGCACCTTTCTCTGCATAGAAAGCATCTGGAAGAAATCTTTCTCATTTACCTTGCCCTTCTCTATAAGAATCTTCCCCAACATCCTCTGGGTCTTTGCGCTTTCCTGCAGGGCTGCCTCCAGGTCTTCATAGGAAAGATATTTATCCCTAACAAGAATCTCACCAATCCTGACACCGCTCATCCCCCTTTTGTTGAACATGGTATAACACTGTTTTATATTGTCAGATAAGTTTTTATCATCAACTATCACTACCTCTATCTTCTTCCTTATATTATTTTCCATCTCATCATGTTCATCAGCGGGAATTACCCTGTTAGCGGCTACTATTATTGTATCCTTATCCATTGATACCAAGGGAAGGATATTAAACCTTTCTGCTACCTTCTCAGTAATTGATGCAACCAACATCGGTTCAACAAGATAGTTACCTATAAGGAGAAAGTCTATATTGCCTTTTTGCTCACATAAGATTCTCACCAGTTCCATAGGGGCAATATGGCCCTTTGCAAGGAGAACTTTGCCCAGTTTCTCTCCCCGCTTAAGACCCAGCTTTTCGTCTCCCCCTTGCTGGAGCATCAAAACATCCCTCAACTGGTCCCGGGTAATAAGACTCTTTTTTATCAGAATATCTCCCAACCTTATTTCCATACCGTCACCTCCCGGCTATCTTTCCGTTTTCTTCTGACACTTCACACAGTGAATTGTAAAAGGCATAACTTTAAGCCTCTCTTCGCTTATATCTTCTCCGCAGTCTTCACACACACCATAAGTTCCATCCTCAAGTTTCCTTATTGTCTCATCCATGCTTGTAAGTTCCTGACGTCTTATATCAGCAATCGCCAGGCCCACATCCTCAATAACATCAATGAGCGCTTGATCCTCCAAATCCTGCGGCATGTCAAACTGTTTGTTGTATTCACTGCCGAGTTTATTAAAAATCTCATCCCTGAGATCATTCCACATCTTACGCTTTTTCTCAGCAAGCGCCTTCCTGAGCCTTTCCTGCCTTGCCTTTTTTCTATCAGTCATTGGCGCCTCCCTAGTAGCTCAAAAATACAACTGGTTTTTATTATTTCCCATTTATAATTTCTTCTTAAATAATTATATTAAAATAGACAGGAATAGCAATAACTGATTTAAGCCCAAAAATAGACATTGATTTTTGGGTAAACTGGCAAGTTGGCTGATAGACAACACACCCCTAAATCCCCTCTCGAGAGGGGACTAAAGGGGTGGGTTGTGAGAAGAAAAAAAGCGCCGATAACGAAGTATGCCTGTCCCCGAGTGTCTCTATCGGGGCGCAGCCAAATCGGCTGGCTCCACTTGCTGCGAAGCGATTGCAAGTGGAAAATGTAAAATAGCGAGGTCTTCAATCGCTATTTTACGGTTAAGATGCAATATTTAGAGACATCCACAAAATAGCCATTGGTTTGGGGAACATAGTTGCATTTTTGACGCCGCTATCCGCACTCCCATATTCTTAAACAGGTGTTCAAATAAGGTTTTTCTGAGTCGAACCAATGCTTACTTTAAAGGCTCTGCCTCTTTAAAGGAAGATACCTTGAATTTTGCCAATACTGTCTCTATCCTATCGCGATGCGCCGCAATACTTTCTATATCGCTGATTATACCTATTTCTGCCTTTGACTCTAACTCAGGCAATATTTTCTCAAGTATCTTTTTCATCTCAATTGTTTCTTGCCTTATATCCGTTATAGGTGTATTGATACTGTCTACCATCTGGTTGAGAAGTTTAGAAAGATAAATCAATCTATCATTTTCCCTGAGCTTAACCCTCGCCGATATATCTCCAAGCATCACCCTTTTTATCATTTGCTCGAATCTGTGTATCGGCCCTCCAACACGATTTGTCACATATATACTGACAAGACTACTAAGAAACAGAGTGATTATAACTGCCGGCCAGAGACGTTCAGCGAATAAAAAAATATTTGCAGCAGCCTCTGCCCTCTCTGTTAAAGGCACATCCGTAAATAGCTTTATAGCTGGCGGCCCAAAGAGAAATAAGCCCAGAATAACGGTGTATACCAGTAAGAGAATAACTATCAGAATAGCATACTCCTTTTGAATCTCGTGGATATAATATTTCCGTCGTTTATACCCTCTCTCTGCCATATCACCTCCAGTAAAAACAGGTTGAAGTTGAGGTTAAGGTTGAGGTGAAGTGCTGCTGAAGCGTAAGCAATACTTCACAATCATAACCTTATTCCAATTTAATAATGAGATTTCATTCTTGCCTTTAACAAACCGGATATTTCCCCTCAGCAAGCTCAATACAAAATTTATCTATATTTGAGAAACCATTATCTATTATCTCTTCTGCCTTTTTATTGACATATCTTTTATCAACGCCCTTTTTTAAAATAATCTGCACGGATGCAAGATGGGGCTTGTCAATCCTTGTACCTATCTCGCTCAAAAGCCATACATAAACCTCTTTTACACCTTCAATATTATCATATATGTCTTTGGCCATTTTATGCGCAAGGATATTATAAATCTTTCCAACATGACTCACAGAATTTTTGCCGGCAGCGGCCTCTGTTCCCATCGGCCTGTTGAGCGATATGACGCCGTTCACCCTGTTGCCCCTACCAACCTGGCCAGAATCGGCATCTTCAGCAGATGTGCCGAGGAGCGATAAATAGATGCCGCCGAGTCCCTGCGATTTTTTGTCAAGGGTGTTGTAGTGGATATTAATCTCATGAAAGACAGAACCGAATTTATCGCACACATGGTCTTCTGTAATTTTCTTTATCTTTGCCTTTTTTAGAAAATAATCATTTACATCTTTAACATATCTTGAAATCAAAGGCATGGCAATTGTCAAATCCAGAATCCTGCCCCTGCGAAGCCCCATAACCTTCACATCCTCGCCTGTTTCAGGCAAAACCTGTTTCATCCTCTCTGAATTCAGAAATCTCTCCGCCTCATACACAACATTTTCAGTGGGAGTAAACGGAGCGTATCCAACCGCAGCGGATGTGTCATTTGCGCCTTTTAATTTCCCCTTCCTCCTGAAAATATCTGTAAGTTCCGCAGAACCTTGAGCCAGTGCCACCCGGTATTTTACATGCCTTTTCGCATCAACAAATCGTAAATTAGTTTGAAACCACTTTTTTGCAGTTTCAATTGCAATGCCTTCCACATCAATTTTTTTATCGCCGAATTTGAATGTCGCCCTGTCTCCGATGATAAGCTCCATCGGTTTTATAACCCTGCCGCCGCCGAACTTCCTCTCCACCTGCCCTGCAACAAGAAGCCCTTTGTCAATATTGTGATGCAATATATCGCCGAATCTTTTCAGATATTCCTGACTCAAGGCAACAGAAATACTCTCCATTATGGAATCGCAAATATAATCAGGATGGCCGACTCCTTTTCGCTCAACAATTTCAACCTGCTGGTCTGCCACTATATGATTTTTAAGGATTTCTATTGCGATATTTCGCATAAAGGCTATCTCTCCACTGTCTTCACATCCACAGCCACCTCTGAAAACTCAGAGGGAGTTTTTTTATCCGCGCCCTTTTCAGCAATCACCACACCCCTTGTTTTATCTCCAATGTCTTTTGCCTTTGTCTTAATCTCATACACACCGCCGGACGGCTTTAAATCAATCTCGCCAACCTGAGATGAACTGGCATAGACGATTATGCCTTCGCTTCCGAACGGAGGAGACACCTCAAGCTCAAACCTGTCCTCGCCTGAAGGTATCTCATATATCACGCCGCCGTTAAAATAATTATTCGTTCTATATGGGTTTGGAAGAAGTTGAACAAGCTGGCCTCCGGCATCTTTATAAACAACCCGCGCATAAAAGGGCTTATTACCTTTTATATAAATTTTTATTTTTTCGCTGTTCTTATATTCCTTTTTGTCTGTCCAGACATTTATATTGAGCGGCGCGGACGGGTCGTCAGCGACCTGTTTAGACTTCGCAACTTTTTCCATCTCCTTTTCATCAGGTATAACTTCGGCTTTTATTCTTATCTTGAAGCAATCCCCTGCTGATGCGTCCTTATACCAGCCTTTTTCAAGCTCCTGAATAATCTTTACAGCGGCATTGGCGTATGCCGACACCAAATCTTTTTCAAGTTCAAAATCCTTAACATGGGTCTCGCTTTTTATGTAGGTTGACACGGATTCCACTGCCTTTCTCTTTGAGTCAGCCATCGCAGCCTGCTCTGTCTGCTTTTTTGATTTATCCTCGCCCATGCACGCATAGCCTTCGGATTCGGTGATGGTGGATTGGACGGCAAAAAGCAGGGTGGGTTTTGCCCACCATAAACCAATCACAATAAACAAAGTGAAAGATAATAGAACAAATATTCTTTTCATATCTTCCTCCTGTAAGGTGGGCAAAGCCAACCGTTTTTGTCCCACATCTTCATCTGTATATTTTTTTGGTGGTCACAACCCAAACCCTCAGAAAATACCTACTGGACAGAAGAAGAAAGAGCCAGACGAAACCCGTAATCAGAGTTCCGTCCCTCAGGCTCGATCCTGAAGCTATCAGATGCCCGCAAGTACTCCGGTAAATAGTCCCACGAACCGCCGCCACGCCGGCTAGACTCCGAACGGTACGATGCCCGCAAAAGTTTTGGTACATCGAGCCATGAACCACCGCGACGCACCTTGTAGTGACTACTTGATGGGCCAACAGGATTAGTCCTCGGGCTGTTCCTGTAATAGTTCTCATCATATCCATCCTCTACCCACTCCCAGACATTGCCGCTCATGTCATATATACCAAGTCCATTGGGCTTTTTCTGTCCTACTGGATGTGTTTTGCTTCCTGAGTTTTTGTCATACCATGCGTAGTCTCCAAGTTCTGATTCATTGCTTGTCCCTGCCCACTTTTCATTTTTTCCAACACTCCTTGCTGCATATTCCCATTCCGCTTCTGTGGGTAATCTGTATTTCTTTCCTGTCTTTTGATTGAGTTTGTTTATAAATTCCTTAATATCATTCCAGTTTACCCTCTCAACAGGACAGTTATCGCAGCCTTTGAACTTTGATGGATTGCTCCCCATGACCTCTCTCCACTCTTTTTGTGTAACTTCATATTGCCCTATGTAAAAGTCATCCACACAAACTTCGTGAATGGGTTTTTCATTACTTCTTCCGTCTCCGAATGAATCACCCATCTGATAGCAGCCACCTTTGACATATACTAATTCCATGCCTGTTGAGGAATCTTTGTATGTCTTGCTTGTTACTGCCTCCCCAACCTTATGAGGTGCTGCCATTGCTATCTCTGCCTTTTCTTTCTCAAGTTTCTGCCTTTCTTCCTCAAGACGCTTTTTCTCTTCCATTAAAGCCTTTTTCTGCTCCAATTCTTCCCGCTCTCTTTTTAGCCTCTCTTCCTCTTTCTGTAACTTCTTTCTCTCCTCGCTGATTTCCGCTGAAGCCTTCTTCTGTTCTAAGTCCTCCTTCTCCTTTTTAAGCCTCTCTTTCTCTTCCTGTAACTTCTTCATCTCTTCACTGACTTCTGCGGAAAGAGGTTCTTCTTTTTTAGAAGATACAAGTTGGAAAACAAAATCCCCTCCCTCATGGCCTGAATTTCTTATGTCATTATATTCAGGCACCTGCTCTGATTTGCCTGCAACCATTGCCTTTAAACGGCTGTGAAAGAGTTCTTCTGCTGTGAATGTATTCTTCTGAGAAAATTCTTCCAGAGACTTTAACAATGCTGATGCAAACACAGAATGTCCGCCGCTCCCTTCATCTGCAACAGGCTCGTTGCCGCCGCTTGCCATGAGGGTGCGGGAGCTACGCTCGGTCATTTTTTTGATGTATTCGTTCCTCTCCCCTTTTGTTGATAGGTCTCCTGCCGCCGCCCTTGTTAATGTGCCTGAATAGCATGAATCTGATACGATGAGGATATGTTTGGAGGCAATTCGCTTTATATTGTCTGTTATATCTGTCGCGCTGATCCAGTCAACAGGGTCGTCCCGCTGGGCCTCCACAGGAAGCCAGTATGCCCTGTCCGCTGTCTTGTCAAATTCACCGTGTCCTGCATAGTAAATCAGGAGGTTGTCTTTTGAGCCAAGTTTTTTTCTAAAATCGTTTATGGCTGAGAGTATGTCTTTTCTTGGCGCATCTATCAGGAGTTTTGTTTCAAATCCGTATTGGCTCTTTAATATATTTTCTACTGCCTTTGCATCTGAAATGGCAGTCTTGAGTTTGGGGAGGTATTTGTAGTTATTGCTGCCGATAATAAGGGCATGGTATTTTGCATCAGGCGATGCAACGGAACTTGCACCTCTTTTCTCTTTTATTGTAACTGAACTTTCTTCTGCTGCGAATGAATGGCTGCAAAGAGAAAGGATTAAAAAGAATATGGATAGTAGAAATTTGAGATGTTTCATTTTGCCCTCCTGCAACGGTTGCTATCTCTTTACTATTTGATTTCTTAAATACCTCTCCTTCTCGCTGAATATACACCCGCAATACTGCTGTCTATAAAGCCCCATGTCTTTTGAATTCTGAATCCCCTCTTTCCATCCTATACGAAAGTCGTCATAGTAAAATGATATGCCGAATCTCTCTCCTATACCTTTGCCTATACCTCTGATTAATTCATGGTCCTGATATTTACTGTAAAGAAGTGATGAAGAAAAATAATCAAAACTATTTTCTCTGGCAGCAATTGCAGTTGCCTCAAGCCTGGATGAGTAGCAGTAGCCGCATCGGGCGTCAATATTGCTGATAGTGTTTTTAAGAAACTCCTCAAGATTATATTCATCCCTGTAAATCATCTTCACATCCATTTTTTCTGCAAGGATTTTTACAGCCTCAAGTCTTTTTTGATATTCTGTATAAGGATGGATATTTGGATTAAAGAAAAACCCCCAGACTTCTATTTTCCCATCAAGGATTTTCTTCAGCGGATAGATGGCGCACGGACCACAGCAGATGTGGACGAGTAGTTTCATAACAGAACCATTATAAGGCTATAGTTCAAAACAAAATATTGGGACGTATAATTATCTGGAAGTCGTCTCCGTCCCCTTTGCTGCGGAGGGACCCTGTATATCTCTTGGCAGCTTCCCATATAAATCCAACCGCTAACGAGAAAGCTATTTTTGGTCCCTTAAACGGCCATTTTTTATCAACAACAAGGTAATGCCTTAATGGGTCAAGGGTTTTCATATCCATATCAAAGGTATATTCAAAACCGCTATTCTTTAAAATAGAACCAGATTCTTCCAAATCAAGCCTGCTCCGCCGAAGAGATAAATATATAGCGTTCTTTATATCCGCATTGTCATGTAATTTCCCGCCCACTCTGAAACTCCAGTGTAAATCATGGGTTGAAAACTTTCTATCACCTTTAATCTTCCATTCTAATTCGCACCAATTATCCTTAATCAAGTCGTTGTCCTTGATGTGATAATCACCGACGCTTATCAGATATCCCATGTACCCAAAATTCCCCTGTTTCCATTTCTCTCCTGGTCTTGTAAAGCTCACAACATTTCCAAGAAACACCGAAAAGGCATACGGTTCGTCAAAACCTGCCGTTATCGCCTTAACCAGATTAAGGTTTTCTGATATATTTGCCTCCTTGTAAAGGTCGCCGGCATCTTCTTTTAAGTATACCCCAAGGTTAGGCATTGGAAAAACAGCGGCCTCAAGCACTAGAAATCTTGGAATATATGAACTAAACAAAAGGTCTTTATAAATTTCAAGCTCTTCCTTTTCGCCGGCATCGGGTATGGGCTGGTCTGTCAGACTTATATAAAGCCCAATATTTGAATAATAGGCATCAATCTCATATTCCAGACTGACCCTCTTTCTGGTTGTTTCCTCTCCATCTTTTTTTGCTGACGCCATATCTTCAGCAAAAATATTTATTATGGTAAGGTGCAGAAACAAAAAAATGAAAACTATCCTCAATAAATTTGCAGATGCCATTTCATTAGGTTGTAGGAATGAACTACCCCGCAGCAAGCTGCGGGGTATCTGAAAACACCTCACAGAAGCTACAATTGTTGTTGATACAAAAAAAATTACGAAGCAAGCTTCGGGGAATTAGACCCGAAGTGATTAAAACAACTTTTCCTGCACGCCGGATTGATTTCCCTTGTAAATTTTTCCCAAATGCTCATATGCCAATTGCGTTGCAATCCTGCCCCTTGACGTCCTCTGGATAAAACCCTCTTGTATGAGATACGGTTCATATACATCCTCAAGCGCATCCTTTTCTTCATGCAAAGTGGCTGCAAGGGATTCTATACCAACAGGCCCGCCGCTATATTTATCAATGATAGATAAAAGAATCTGCCTGTCCATCTTATCAAAACCTTTTTTATCTATCTCCAGCATCTTCAATGACTCATCAGCTACATTCTTCGTTATAATACCATCTGCCTTTACCTGGGCAAAATCCCTTACCCGTTTGAGCAGCCTGTTTGCAATCCTTGGTGTGCCCCGTGAACGTCGCGCAATCTCTTCTGCGCCGCTTGCATCTATTTTTATATTTAAGATTCCTGCCGACCTTGTAATGATAGTCTTGAGTTCATCGGAGGAATAAAAATCCAGCCTTGAGATAATTCCAAACCTGTCACGAAGGGGCGATGTTAAAAGCCCGGCCCTTGTCGTAGCGCCGATAAGCGTAAACTTTGGTATATCCAGCTTAACACTCCTTGCAGACGGCCCCTGGCCTATGATGATGTCTATATGATAATCCTCCATCGCAGGATAGAGTATCTCCTCTACAACACTACTCAGTCTGTGTATTTCATCAATAAAAAGAACATCATGCTCTTCAAGGTTGGTAAGTATTGCTGCAAGGTCGCCGGCCCTTTCTATAACAGGACCAGATGTGGTCTTTATATGGACATTCAGCTCATTGGATATTATATACGCAAGGGTTGTCTTTCCTAAACCAGGCGGGCCATAGAAAAGCACATGGTCAAGCGCCTCGCCCCTCCCCTTTGCAGCATCTATAAAGATTTTAAGATTTTCCTTTGCTGCGCTTTGACCTATGTAGTCTTTTAAAAATTTAGGCCGAAGTTGAGCATCAAAGATCTTTTCATCTTCTAATACTATTGGTGTGATTTCTCTATCCATATAATTATAGGATCAAGGGTCAAGCAACAAGGGTCAAGTATATAGTCTTTTATAAGGTCTTTTCTTGACCCATGCCCCTTGCCTCTTGACACTGTCTTTATCCTTTTGCCAAAACTTTTAAACTTTCCTTGAACAAGATTTCAAAAGTAGCATCCGTGTTAACCTGTTTGGCCCTTTCTATAGCTTTTTCTGCTAAAATGCTCTTATAACCCAGATTTACAAGAGCGGAATAAACATCTCTTGATATGCCATCGTCGCCCCTGACCTCCGACCCCTGACCTCTGACCCCCGATACGGCTGTCATCTTATCCTTCAGTTCAACAACCAGCCTTTCTGCTGTCTTTCCTCCTATTCCTGGTATGGCCTTAAGCCTTGTTATATTTGCCGAAGATATAGCTGAGGCAAGGTCATCCGCCGGTATGCCTGAAAGGATATTTCTTGCCAGCCTTGGTCCAACGCCTGAAACAGCTATCAGCATCTGAAATATCTCCTTTTCCCTATGCGTAAAGAAACCATATAATTGCATGGCATCTTCCCTTATATGGGTATAGGTATTCAGGCTCACATATTCCTCCATTTCAGGCAACTTATAGTAAGTAGAAAGTGGAATATGAACCTCATAACCGACACCTGCAACATCAATTATGACAGATTCCGGCGATTTGTGGATTATTTTACCTTTTACGTGGGCTATCATAAAAAAACAGAGGTAAGATGCAAGAGTCAAGATGCAAGATTTTTTTCTTGCTTCTTGCTTCTAATTTCTTGCTTCTTGTAACTTGCAACTTGTAACTTGCAATTGTTATTATGGTGTATATGGCATATCGCCGCCGCCAGCGCATCAGAGGCATCTGGTCTTGGTATGGAGTTCATTTTTAAAAGAGCCTTCACCATTTTCTGCACCTGCTCCTTTGTGGCATTGCCATAACCAACAACAGCCTGCTTTATCTTCATAGGGCTATATGCAGATACAGACAATCCGTGCTGAGCAACGGATAATATTGCTACACCTCTGGCATGACCAAGCATAATGGCACTACGGGCGTTCTTTGCATAAAATATATCTTCAACAGCAACACTATCCGGCTTAAACTCGTTAATAACTTTATGGATTGCATCAAAAATTGAATTAAGCTTTAAGGCAATATGGTTTTTTGAGCCAGTTACAATACTGCCGTCGCAGATATGGATCAACTTTCCTTTGTCACTATCTACTATGCCATACCCTGTAATATGCGAACCAGGGTCAATACCGAGAACTCTCAAGAAACCTCCCATCAAGTTACAAGTTGCAAGTAAAATCTTGAATCTTAAATCTTGAACCTCGTAACTTGCATCTTGAAACTGTAGTTATGCTACTTTCTCCATCTCTTCTCTTGGTATATCAAAGTTGGCATAAACATCCTGAACATCATCCTGCTCTTCCAATTCTTCCATAAGCCTTAATACATGTTCCGCTGCTTTACCCTCTATCCTAATTGTATTCTTCGGTATCATGCTGATTTCAGCCAATGTGTATTTAAACCCCTTCGAATCAAATACCTCTTTCACCTTGTGAAAATCACTTGCTGCACTGTAAACCTCAAACACCTTATCCTCATTATTTGTTATTACATCCTCTGCCCCTGCGTCTACGGCAATATCCATAAGCCTATCTTCGCTCACAGAATCCATATCAAATGTAAACATACCCTTTTTTTCAAACATCCACGCAACTGAACCGCTCTCTCCTAGTCTTCCTCCACCCTTTGTAAATATGTGTCTCACATCGCTGGCTGTTCTGTTTTTATTATCGGTTGTAACTGAAACAAGAACAGCTATGCCTCCCGGGCCATAACCTTCGTACACATGCTCTTCATAATTAATTCCATCCATCTCACCGGCGCCTTTTTTTATTGCCCGTTCTATGTTGTCTGACGGCACATTGCTGGCCTTTGCCTTATCTACTGCTGTCCTAAGCCGGGGATTGCCGTCAGAATCGCCGCCGCCCATCTTCGCCGCAACAATCACCTCTTTGATGAGCTTTGTAAAAACCTTTCCTTTCTTGGCGTCGCTTTTTGCCTTCTTATGTTTGATATTTGCCCATCTTGAATGACCTGACATGTTTCAAAAACCTCCGCATACGAATGTTATGAAATTAGCATAAAACAAGTTTTGTTGCAAAGGGATTGTAGAACCTTATTTGGGGCATAGACATTGCGGTATCTTTTTGATAAAATTTAACAACTTCGCGATTACGGAGAGATTATGATTAGAAAACCTGCGGTAGCATATCAGTTTTATCCGGGCGAGCCTGCGGCACTTAAAAAAACCGTAGAGTTGATGGTAAAAGAAAAGGCCGTTAAGGAAGATGCTCTGGCAATAATTGCGCCGCATGCAGGTTATATATATTCTGGAAATGTTGCCGGCTCTGTATATTCCAGAGTAAAAATACCTGACAATATAATTCTTCTTGGCCCTAATCATACAGGGCTGGGCGAAAGGGCGGCAATAATGCCTCATGGTGAATGGGACATGCCTTTTGGAAAAATCAAGATAAATCAGGAACTGGCTCATCTCCTGATTGAAGAATCTCACATGTTTTCAGATGATTCAACAGCCCATATAAGAGAACACTCGCTGGAAGTGCAGTTGCCGTTTATCCATCACTTTAATCCAACGGCATCCATTGTCCCTATAACTATAATGTATATGGATTATGAGGGATGTGAAGATTTGGGCAAGGCTGTTGCAAATGCAATCCGTAAATATACTTATCCCCGAATGTCTCTATCGGGGAAAGATAAGGTTTTAATTGCTGTAAGCTCAGACATGAATCATTATGAGTCGGATGCTGTAACAAGGAAGAAAGATAAGAAGGCAATAGATAAAATCCTTACGTTAAATCCAAAAGCCCTTATGGAAACAGTATCTCAAGAAAACATAAGCATGTGCGGCATAATACCCGCCACAATAGCCCTTGTGGCAGCAAAAGAACTCGGGGCAAAGAAGGCAGAACTGATTGATTATGCAACCTCAGGCGATACAAGCGGCGATTATGCGCATGTAGTTGGGTATGCAGGGATACTGATAAAGTGATGGATTCTGTTACCAGTGACCGTTACCCACGCCCGTACAAAAAATAAACTTAAAATTTTAATCTTTACAGACACGGAACATGGTCACAGTTCTTTTGAAACTTTTCTTGACTTTTTACCCACCTTTAGAGTATTGATAAAGGGGCCATTGATATGGCAAAAGTGAATGAATATCGGCAAAGTCAAACTTGGAAATATCCCAAGAATAGCGGCTGTTATATTAGATGGCGAAGATAAAAAGGCAGTAGCTCAGGCAAAAAGGGATGGGGCAGATATTCTAGAACTACGGATAGATTGCTTTAAAAGAAAAGACGCCGCATATATTCAAAGAACCATAAAAAATGCCAGTGACAAGAATCTGCCCACCATAGCAACTATACGGAGCATGTCAGAGGGAGGAAAAGCTGTAGTAAGTGAAGGGGAACGGCTCAAGCTGTTTTTTAACATAATGCCATTTGTGGACGCAGTTGATGTTGAGTTTAGCTCAAAGAAAATACTAAAAGCTGTAATAAATAAGGCTCACGGGCTTAATAAAAAGGTAATTGTCTCCTATCATAATTTTAAGAACACACCTGAGCAAAAAAGACTTGAGAGGATTGTAAAAGATTGTAAGAGGGCAGGCGGAGATATAGTTAAGGTGGCAACCCTTGCAAGGAGCAAGAAAGATATTGCAAGGCTTGCATTAACTACCGCATCTCATAATGACATAATTACCATTGCAATGGGAAAATTCGGAACTCTGTCAAGGGTGTTCTTCCCCATGCTCGGTTCTCTATTAGTATATTGTTCAGTTACAAAATCTTCAGCGCCGGGACAAATTCCATTAAAAGATACTAAAATATTATTGAAGGTGTTAAAGGAGGTTTAATAATGGCTGTGCGAATTGCAATAAATGGTTTTGGAAGAATTGGCAGGAATGTCCTCAGGGCATCCTTAAAAGACAGGGATATGGATTTTGCAGCCATAAATGATGTCACCGATGCAAAAACCCTTGCCCATCTGCTTAAATACGACTCTATCTTTGGAATCCTTGATGCTGATATAAAAGCTAAAGAAGGCTCTATTGTAGTGAATGGGAAGGAAATCAAGATTACTGCTGTAAAAGACCCTGCTCAACTTCCGTGGAAAGATTTGAAAATAGATGTTGTGCTTGAATGCACAGGCCTTTTTACAGACAAGGAAAAGGCAGCAGGGCATATAACGGCAGGCGCAAAAAAGGTCATTATCTCCGCGCCTGCAAAAAATGAAGATATAACGATTTGCATGGGCGTGAACCATGAAAAATACGACCCCAAAAAACACCATATTATTTCAAACGCATCATGCACAACAAACTGCCTCGCGCCTGTTGCAAAGGTGCTGCTGGAGGAATTCGGGATTGTAAGAGGCCTTATGACAACAATTCATGCCTACACAAACGACCAGAAAATTTTAGACCTTCCCCACAAAGATTTAAGAAGGGCGAGGGCAGCGGCGCTTTCAATGATACCGACAACCACCGGCGCAGCCAAGGCGGTATCTCTTGTCATCCCTGAGTTGAAAGGCAAACTGGACGGCATTGCAGTAAGGGTTCCTGTGCCTACGGTATCGCTGGTTGATTTGACTGCAGAACTTAATAAAGAGGTAACTGAGAGTGATGTGAACAGTGCCATTAAAAAAGCAGCAGAAGGCAAATTAAAAGGCATACTCCAGTATTGTGATGAAGAGCTTGTATCTGTTGATTTCAAAGGCAATCCACACTCTTCAATCTTTGATGCAAAATCCACAAAGGTTATAGAAAAAAGAATGGTAAAGGTATTTTCCTGGTATGATAATGA
>JACRML010000001.1 GCA_016214995.1 Deltaproteobacteria bacterium | reverse complement strand
TTTTGCCCTCCCTTTTTAAGGAGTATCTGATAAATCTTCATGGCATCTTTTTTAAGGCCCTGCCTCTCTAAAATCTCTGCCATTGTCACTGTATAAAATTTATCATCAGGCAGCAACTCTACACCATCTTCTTCTACAATAGCCTCTCCGATATGTTCTTTATATTCTTCTTTTTTGTTTATGCGCATAGCTATAGGCAGCGACATAAATTTGTAGTCTGCCGATTTATCGGCGGTTTTAAAATACGCACATAGGGCGCCCAACCAAAGGTTGGGTCGGGCAAACTACAGCTACTTATTTTTGTCGTCCACTATAATACAAACACCGTATATCAATAGACATATTTCAAGTCAAATTCACATTCCAATATTTTTGCAAAACATGTCTTTAGAGTTGTTATATAACAGATTTAAGAGTCTGTTTATACGGCTCTGTTCCTCATAATAATATAATCAGTAATTATATTTAGTTTAGAATCTCCAGCAAGTCAAGAGGAAAATCTGCGCTGCCTATTTGTCTAAATGCTGTCTTGCCAATATCCTCTACCATAACAAAATTTATTTTCCCGCCGGCCACCTTCTTGTCTATCTCCATAGCCTTTAATAAGCCACTGGCTGTTAGCTGACAGCTGATAGCTGATAGCTTTACATGGAAACCAATCTTTGATATCAGCCCCTCTATCTTCTCTACAACACCTTTGCTGCAGACACCAAGCTTAAGCGATAATCTGGCAGCCGCGGCCATGCCGATAGCCACTGCCTCTCCATGCCTCAACTCCTTATAATTGGTCACAGTCTCTATTGCATGACCAAAGGTGTGTCCGAAATTAAGTATTGCTCTTAAATCCGCCTCTGTTTCATCCTGCTCTACTATACTTGCCTTGATAGCGCATGACATCTTTACAGAATAAATCAAACCATCTCCGAAACCAAGCACATCTCTATAATTGTATTCCAAAAATGAAAAAAACTTGCTGTCCCTGATAATACCATATTTAACAACCTCAGCCAAACCCGCCTTTACATCCCTGTCTCCAAGAGTCTTAAGCACATCCACGTCTATAAATACCATCTTTGGCTGATAGAATGCACCTATAAGATTCTTGCCCATTGTATGATTCACAGCTGTCTTGCCGCCGACGGAACTGTCAACCTGCGCCAAAAGCGTTGTTGGAACCTGAATATACGGAACACCTCTTAAATATGTTGCGGCCGCAAAACCGGCAATATCTCCTATAACCCCGCCGCCAAGGGCAACAATGGAGGATAATCTTTCCATCTTATACTCAATAAGCTTATCGTATATGTGAGAGAGCCATTCAAGGCTTTTATATTCTTCACCGTCTGGAATATCTATCCTGAATGTTTCAAAACCAGCCTTGTTGAGGCTGGAAATAATCCTATGGCCATAAAGCCTTCCAACAGTTGGGTTTGTAATACATGCCACCTTGCCTTTAAAACCCTTTTTCCCCATCAATTCTCCAACCAAATCAAGATTATTTCTTCCGATATAGATTGGATAGCTGCGCTCCTTAAGATTTACGGTAATCTGTTCCATAAATTAATACAGGCGATAGGCAATGGGCTATAGGCCATACTTTTTAACCAATAACCTATAGCCTATCGCCCATAGCCAGTATCTTCTCCTTTATCTCCTTTACTACCTCACCAATAGTTTTTGCAGTTGTATCAATAATAAAATCCGTCTTTTTATAGAATGGTTCTCTTGCCTTCAGGAGGTCAGATATTGCCTCTCTTTTATCATCCTTAGAAATAAGGGGCCTCTCATCCCCTTTTCCTATCCTTGAAAAGATCGCATCAATTGAGGCAGTAAGACATATTATAGTCCCATTCCTCTTCAATATCTCAAAATTCAATGGATTGACAATAGTCCCGCCACCTGTGGCAATTACCATATTCGTATTAGAAGATATTTCATGTACCACTTTTGATTCCAATAGCCTGAAATATCCTTCGCCAAATTTTGTAAATATCTCGTTTATGTCTATCCCAGCCTCTTTTTCTATTAAATCATCTGTATCAATAAACTTTAAATTCAATTCCTTTGCAAGCCGCCTCCCAACAGATGACTTGCCGGTTCCCATGAAGCCTGTAAGGACGATATTTTTCATATCAGAAGTCAGGAGTCAGAAGTCAGGAGTCAGAAGTCAGAAAAAAGACACAGTTTTTATTCTGTATTCTGAATTCTGTATCCTGTATTCTGAATTCTAAAACCTCCTCAAATACTCCCGGTACCCCTTATAGTTTCTTTTTATCTCACCAACAGAATCTCCGCCAAATTTATCTATAAATGCATTTGCTATCTCGAAGGCAACTACTGCTTCACCAATTACAGAGGCAGCAGGCACAGCGCAGATGTCAGACCTTTCAACGGTTGCCTTAAAAGGCTTTTTCGTTTTTATATCCACTGACCTAAGCGGCCTGCAAAGAGTTGGAATCGGCTTCATCGCAGCCCTTAAGATAATTGGCTCACCGTTACTCATACCGCCTTCTATGCCGCCGGCGTTATTGGTCTTTCTGTAAAACCTTGGAGATAGTGGCCAAAAGTTGTCCTTCTGACTTCTGACTTCTGACTTCTGGCTTCTGTAATATATTTCATCATGCACCTCTGAGCCAAACCTCTCAGCCACTTCAAATCCCATACCAACCTCAACACCTTTTATGGCCTGTATGCTCATCAATGCCCTGGCAAGAGCGCCATCCATCTTTCTATCCCATTGAACATGATTTCCGAGGCCGGGTGGAACACCTGTTACAGCAACCTCAAAAATCCCGCCGAGGCTATCGCCATTTTTTCTTGCCATGTCTATCGCCTTTCTCATCTTTTCTGAAATCTTTTTATCAGGACACCGCACATCAGATGCTTCTGCATTAAAAAAAATCTCTTCTAACTTTGAACTTTGAACTTTGAACTTTGAACTCACTTCTACTCCTCCAATTTCTACTACCCAACTCACCACCTTAATCCCAAACTCATCAAGAAACCTCTTACAAACCGCGCCGACAGCAACCCGTACAGCCGTCTCCCTGGCGCTCGAACGTTCAAGGATATTCCGTATATCATATTGATTATATTTCATAGCGCCGGGCAGATCAGCATGACCGGGCCTCGGCCTTGTTACTGCTTTTAACTCCGAACTCCGAACTCCGAACTCCGAACTCATGACATCCTTCCAGTTGTTCCAATCTTTATTCTGAATAACCATGGTAATAGGTGAACCCAAAGCCCTTCCAAACCTTACACCAGAGGTAATCTGCACCTCATCCTTTTCAATTGCCATCCTGCCGCCGCGGCCATAACCAATCTGTCTGCGGCCAAGCTCTGCATTTATATCTTCTTCAGACAAAGTGAGATTCGCAGGTACTCCTTCTACAATACTGGTAAGGCATTTACCGTGAGATTCACCTGCTGTCAAATATCTGAGCATACGAACTCCTTTGGAAAAATATATTTTTTCTGTCATCCCGAAGCCTTTACCGGGAATCCAGATTTTGATTTTATCCGGTTCCCTGCCTTAGCAGGGACGAATATGGATTCCCGCTAAAAACATGCGGGAATGACGGGAAGGTATCGTATCATCTTATCAAAAAAAATGCACCCTTTCGGGTGCATTTAACAGCCGTATTTCCATAAATATTTAACCTTATAACTCCACTTTACCCTTTACAATATTAGGCGTGATAAATATCAAGAGTTCAGTCTGGGAATCTGATACCGACTTATTTTTAAACAGCCAGCCAAGAATAGGAATATCCTTTAAAAAAGGTATACCGCTGTCAGAGTCTGATTTATCCGCCACAACAATACCGCCAATAACCGCTGTCTCTCCATCCTTTACAATTATCTCTGTTGACGCCTCTTTTTTGCTTATGCTTGGCGTACCGGCAGCGCTCCTGAAAGAACCTATTGAATTTCTGCTTGCCTTGATTTTCATACTTATGCTGCCGTCAGGGGTTATATGCGGCGTAACATTCAGTTCCAACGTTGCATCAATAAATGATGTCTGTGTCCCTGAAGAAGATGTTGTCTCAAAAGGTACGGAATCACCCTGTGATATCTTGGCCTCTTTATTATCTAGGGTAGTAATCCTTGGCCTTGATATTGTTTTGGTTAAACCGTTTTTCTCTCCGGCTGATATGCGAAGATCCAAAAGCCACGGGTCCCCGGTCAATGTTCCAAATGAAAAACCTACTGCCCCTAATGCCCCGGCACCACCTGCTGCAGGAAGGCTTACTGCATAAGTTGGTTGTGTAGAAAATCTTCCGCTCGATCCGATAAAACCAGATGTAGTTACTGTCTGCGGCGGTGAAACACTGCTACTGCCAAATGCGCTGTTAAATGAGTCTGGCCCCCTTGTAAGCGTTGCTGCGCCCCACTGCACCCCAAGGTCCCTGGCAAAACTACTCTGAGCTTCTATAATCCTAGCCTCTATCCGTACCTGAGGCGTTTGAGTGTCCAGTTTCTTTATCAAGTCAACTGCCTTTGCTATACTGGCAGGAATGTCTTTAATAATAAGGGTATTTGTCCTGGCTTCTGTTGTAACTGTTCCTCTGTCGCTCAGCACACCTTTAACCTGCGGCTCAAGTGTGCTCGCTGTTGCATAATTCACAGACCAGAGTTTTATCTCAAGGTCTTCTAACTTTTCCTTTGCCTTCTTTGATGCAAGCGTTTCGTCACTTTCCTGCCTTATCTTTGCCAAAGGCATAATCCTGACCACATTGCCTTCCTGCACCTTACCCAGGCCGTTTGTTTTTAATATGATATCAAATGCCTGATCCCATGGGACATCTACCAATCTTAACGACACCTTGCCTTTGACATCCTCTCCCGCAATAATATTTAAATTGCTGACCTCTGCCATAAGTCTTAATATATTGCTTATATCGGCGTCCTTAAAGTCCAGAGAGAGTTTGCGGCCTGTATAGCCTGATAGCTGCTCCTGTCCTTTCTTTTCTTCCACAGGTTTTAATTCTTTTGCCTCCTCTGACCCCTGACTATCGACCCCTGATGCCTGATTCCCTACCTCTGCCTTCTTTGGGACTGCCTGCGCCACAGTAAGAAGCGGGAAATCTATCTGTATCTTTTCATCTTCCTGGGAAATATTGTAACTGGCTTTTTCTTTTAATTTAACAAGGATGCGAACATCCTTTGTTGCCACAACAGGCGACTGAAATGAACTTATTGCAGCCACAGACGTATTCAGGTCAGATGCATCCAACGTTCTCCTGAACTCGTCGGCTATAATAGCGCCCTTAATATCCAATACCAGGCTGGTTTCATCGACTGATTTAGATAATTGATATGCAGCCTTCTTTGATAAAGTCACCATCAATCTTGCCTTGTCTGCCAGTTGTTTGAAATCTATTCCCCTTACCTCAGCATATGCCTCAGCCTTGGCATCTGGAACTATCTGTGTGATATCAGGAGAAGGCTCCTGTGCAGCCGCTGCTCCATGAGATTCCGGCGCTATTTGAGCAACAACTGTTTTATCTGCCACTGGTTTTTTTACACCATTCTTGCCAGCAGTTATAACCAGAGAATCTTCAATCCTCTCTATGGTATAGGAAGGTAATGTCTTCTTGTTTGAGTCCAGAACAAGCCTTATCTTATTCGGATATTCGCCTATTCTTACCTTTTTGATATGCGAGGTATTTACAGCCAGAAAGGCCTTTGGGATAGAGCTTCCAACATTCCATACATCCACAACCAGTCTTGGCGGCGCCGGTTTTTCTATATCAAAGGCATTAAAATCCCCTATTATGCCGTTGCCAATAATCCGTATAACTGTTGCACCGTTTTCCTTGCCTGCGTCTATCCGTAGTAATTTATTGGCCTTTTTCCCCTCTTTCTCCACAGCCGCAGAAGGGGCCATTGGGGACTCTTCCGCAACTGCTGCCACAGGCTCTTCTTTTTTTGAAACCTCCCGTTGCAGTGGTTCAGTTGCAGACACAGACGGCAACCCGGAAGTTTTTTCTTCAGCTGCTGCCACTGCAATGGCTTCAACCGCTGCTGGTGTTTCAATTACGGCGGGAGACTCCTGTTGAAGAGCTGCTTCACTATTCAGTCTTATCATGATACTGCCTTCCCCTTGCTTAACCTCATGAACAATACCTTGTTTCAGCCCTATCTCCACTCTGGCAATAGGCACTACTGTCTGCTCCCCATAGCTTGCAGCAGTAATGGTAGTTACAAACTCATTATTGATACTAATTGGCTCGCGTACCTTTTCTATATTCACGCCGGGCATATCCAGAACCAATCTGGACGGGTCAGATAGTTTAAAGGCAGTGTAGGTTATGGGACCTGAAGCCTCTATCAATACCCCATTGCCATTCCCAACAACGGAAATTTTTTCAATTGCTACCTTTGCCTTATCATCTCCTGTTTTTATCTCAGGTTTGGAAGTTGCACAACCGTAAAAGACAGTGAACAGTAAACAGTAAACAGTAAACAGTAAAAACATTTGCGGTTTACGATTTACAATTTGTGATTTGAAATTCGGAAATCGGCAATCGAAATTCGAAATTTGCATTTTCATCTTAATTCCTCCTCTCCTTTGGGCAATGGGAGTTTTATTTCAAACTCGCTGCTTTTAGTTTCGCCGCTTGCCTCTGTAAACTTTTCCTCCACTACAATCTTGTTTTTCTCTATCCGTTTTACCCTTCCATCTCTACTTCCGACAAGGTCGCCTTTTTTTATTGAATAACCTTTTCCGTCAGGCGCCTCTATCATTGCAATTGAACCATTCATACCCCACATGATTGCTATCAGCTTGAACTGGTCTAATTCATATTTTTGCAGCGGCGTTTTGGGCACAACTACAGATACTTTCTCTGTAGCTTTCGTAATAAACGGTTTAAAAGGATTCTTTTGCTTTAGTTCAATTGCTGCCTCTTCCTTTTTATCTTCCTTCTTTTCAACAACAGAAGGCATGGTATCTGCAGGTTTGGCGGCCTCTTTCCTTACCTGCTGTGCAGCATGGGGCTGCGGCTGAGGTGGTTGACTGTCCTGCTGACAACCGGCAAGAACCAAGATACAAGAAGCAAGAGGTAAGAGGCAAGAAAGAATTTTGCTTTTTGCATAAAGCTTCTTATTTCTGGCTTCTTGTTTCTTGCTTCTTGCTTCTTGCATCTTGTATCTCGCTTTTTGCATTCTATTTCTTCGCCCCTGGCTGCGGCGCTGCCGGCTGAGGCAGAAATTTAAATGTTGTTGCTACAAAAGTGGCTGACAACATGATATCTCCCCTAACCTCTTTACCGCTCGTTATATTTAATCCGCTTATATTAACTATCCTTGGCAAACTTGCAACTTTTTCAAAGAAAGAAAGAATGTTATTGTATCCACCCTCAACCTTCATGTCAATAGTCACCTCTGCATAAAAACCCTTTGAAACTTCCTTTCCTGGTTTAAAAGTCAATACTTCCAACCGCGCAGCCTTTGCAGAATCAGATATGCTTTCAAGCAGATTCGCAATCTCCTTTTCATTCGGAAGCTGTGCCAGCAGCTGCTTTAGCTGATTATCTAACTCCTCCTTCTCCTTCTTAAGTTTCGGAAGGTTACCGGCTAATTTCTTCTTCTTAGCAGAATCATTTTTAAGTGTCTCAAGTTTTGTACTTAAAGTGCTGCTCTCAGTCATTTTATCGCTATATAAGAAATAATAAAAAAGACCGCCTATAATAAGCCAGATAACCCCTAATACCAAAATCCTTTGCCAGAGGGGTAATTTAAGTATTATATTTACATCTATCTTAGGTAAAGCCACAAGACTCCCCTCTAACGCTGATTTTTGCTCAAAACTGCATCATCTTATTGCTTTGGCGGCCATTCAAGCCTTATAGTAAAACCTGCAACTTTTATCTTTTCCTTTTCCACCTGCTGGGCAATCTCAAGCTCAACCTTCCATGATACCAGGCTCTTTTCAAGCCGTCGCATAAAATCCGCCACTACATCGTCAGCCGCAGCAAAACCTATTAACACAACAGTTTGTCCTGATTCCTTTAAAGAGTCAATCCACAACCTTTCTGGTACAGCTGCAACGATATCAGAAATCATCTTGAGGTGTCGTCTTTTATTTACCTCAAGCTGCTTGACTATATTCACCTTATCTAAAATCACTTTCTTTTCAGCCTCAATATTTTTCACTTCTCCAATTTCCTTATCAAGCTGAGCAATAGTTTTTTCTTCGACAGCTATAGAATCTTTAAGCTCAGCTATTTTTCTGGTGATGGAAAAATAAAAAACTCCGAGGATTAAAAACAACAGTACAAGGCTTAAACCTGCTATAGAAATCTGCCGTCTTATTGATTCTTTCTTTTTTGCAAGCCTTACCGGTAGAAGGTTTATCTTTATCATTTATCGCCAACCCTCCTCATAGCCAGGCCAACGCCGACACCAAAAGATGGCGCTACATCCTTTATATAATCCATGGCAAACTTCTTGGAACTGCATTCTATATTTGTAAAAGGATTCATCATTTCAACAGGTATTGCAGTTCTTTCCTGTATAATGGCAGGTAAAGTTTTTGTCTTTGCACAGCCACCGCCAAGATATATCTTGCTTATAAACATTCCCGGCGCTCCGCCCAGGAAAAAATCTATACTCCTCTTGACTTCAAGCGCAACATTGCCTGAAACCCGCTCAACCACCTGAGGAACGTCTTTTGCGTCTATGCCGCTCACACTGCCGCCAAGCTTTAAGGTTTCTGCGTCTTTAAAGCTTATGCCAAGGGCCTTTTGTATCTCTTCTGTAAACTGGTTCCCGCCAGCCGGTATTGCCCTTGTAAATATTGTTATCCCGCCGCGTAAAATATTTATGCTTGTAATAGTTGCTCCAATATTTACTATCGCGATATTTTCATTAGGCGCAACGGAGTAATTCATTTCAAACATATTTTCCAGTGCAAACGAATCCACATCTATAATTACAGGAACAAGACCTGACTCTTTAATAACATTTGTATAATCGTTTATAACATCCTTCTTTACTGCAACTAACATCACCTCCATCTGTCCCCTTCCCTCTGTATCCGTCCCAAGTATCTGAAAATCTATATTCACATCTGTTATCGGGAAAGGTATATACTGCTCCGCCTCCCACTGAATGGACTCTGCCAATTCCGCCTCGCTCATCACAGGAAGGTTCACCTTTTTAATAATAACAGAATGGCCTGTAAGCGCAGAAACACAGTTTTTTACCTTTATACCCTGGTTGGCAATAAGCTCCTTCACAACACTTATGACAGTCATTGAATCTATAATAGAGCCATCCACAATGGCCTCGGGGGGGAGCTGGCTGATACCGATATTAACAAGCTTCCACCTCTTTTTGGCAGGGGCAAGCTGGATAATCTTTACAGAATTTGAGCCAATATCCAGTCCAATGACATCTGTTTTTTTAAAAAATGGCAATTCCATTGTCGCTTTGCTCCACTGTAGATTTACGATTTTAGATTTATGATTTTAGATTTTAAATCGTAATTCGTAAATCGTAATTCGTAAATCACCTATAACCTATCACCCATAACCTGTTTCTATCCGTGACCAATATCACTCTTTAATATAATTGATTACGTAGATTTCTTAAAAACGATTACACAGATTAAACACTACTTTTTTGCATGAATCTGTGTAATCTGCTTTTTAATCTGTGGAATCATTTTTTATTCTTTAAATACCTTATCTTTCTCAGAAAGTTTCAGTCCAAGCGCTTGAATAATCTTCCTCTTGGTATCAACCCTGCAACTGTAGCCATTCTCAATCCTGTCTATGGTAAGAGGAGAAATTCCTGCCTTTCTGGCAAGCTCAGCCTTGCTTATAAGAAGGTCTTCTCTAATTTTTCTTAAATTGTTCTTTGGCATATAAATAAAAACAGACACTGAAAAAAAACATGGCCCATAATCTATTTTTAATAATTTATGCCAACTTTAGTCTAATTTTAATTACTTGTCAAGTTTTTTTTTAATTTAATATAATTTAATATAAATTGATATAAGATATGCGCAGGGAAGGATATAACCCCTCCGGCAGGATTGTTAAAGAATCATGAGGCTGCTGACAAAGTCATCAACAGCCTTGATTACATAGATTAGAAAAAGTGATTACACAGATATTTCAAGGAGTTTTAATCGGTGTAATCTAATCTTTAATCTGTGTAATCAGAGATTGTTGAGTTTGTCAACAAGCTCTAATGGGATGTCCCTACTTATTATAAGATCACCTCCCGAATCCCAACTCAAGCGGAATATCGAGAACGACCTCGGCATTGTCGCTGTCTTTGACGGAGATAGACAGGATATGCTTTCCTGCATCCGTCTGTTGATACTCCCCGGTGATTACTCCTGTAAGTCGGTCTATAGTCATATTTTTCGGCCCTTTTAAAAGTGTATAAACAAGGGTATCGCCGTCAGGGTCTTCTGCCTGGACTCTGCCGCCATAACTATTCCCTTTTACCTTGACATCGGCAAGCTCGGATTTTACAACAGGATGGGAGTTCCCGATCTTTGCAGTCTGAGTTAATGGAATGCCGCGAACCCCACCCGCCTCCGGGGTTATCACCACCGAAACCCTGTCACCTTTTTTGAACATATTTTTCAGAGTCGGCCCTGTTTCAGTATTGATGAGATTATCATTTATGCTCCACTCATAAATAAAATCAACTGGTGCTTCGCTATTTCCGTCCACCACAGCCTGCGCCTGCACGATAAGTGTGCCCCCTTTACGCGGCGAAACAGGCAGCAGTTTCAGTTTCACAATGCGCGGCGTATTGCCTGCTTTTGCAGGCAGACCTTGGGTTGCGTTTTTAACGTCCCCTGATATAGCCGACTCCGGTTTTGGCTGAACAGGCTTGGCAGCCTGCGGCGCAGGTTGAGGCTTGTCAGGCTCTTTTATTTCTATCCGTTGCATAACAAAGACAACAAAAACAAGGAAGAGCACCGCCCCGATAATGATAAGAATGAGATTTCTCCCCTGAAGATACCAATGGGCAATGATACCCCCTTCAGGGACGATAATCAGGCCATCTTTTTTCTTACCACGCGGAGAGGAGCCTTTTTTTACGGTATTTTTCTTAAGTTTTTTTGCCATAGCCAAGCGAACTACCTCACCGGATAATTGACCATGCCGCTCCTCCCCACTTGCACAAAGTGAAATTGCCCGCCGGGTTTATACTGACGGCGTAGTTGTATGTATCATTCGTCAGATAAATGACGTCGCTGGTCGTACCGGTGAGAAACCCGTTGCCATCCATTTCCAGACAAACATCTCCATTACAGGGAGGCGACGCCTGGGTGCTAAATGATAAACCGGAAGCCTGAGGCACCCCCGCGCCATTTGCGCATGCCCTTGTTGTTACCCCTGCGGATGCGCCGAATCTTACAGAGGAAGGCAAAGATGTTGCAGGTGCTATACTTGTTTCCTCGCCATTGTCACGGATGCCATCGCCGTCTGTATCCATATATGCCCACACCCGGTATGTATTTGTGTTTGCAGGAAACACCACGAATACGCTCTTTTCTACCAGAACCCCACCTTGCATTTCGCCGCCGCCTCTCTTGACAGCCTCGTTTTGCGCGGTTTTAAGGTCTGCAATCACTGCCTTTGCGGCTGATTTCACTGTAGTGTCAGACTGGAGTGTCTTGAAAATCATGGGAAATGCGATTGCGGCAAGGATCGCCGCAATCGCAATGACAATGATTATCTCTACTAACGTAAAACCCGGGTTGTTCATGTTCCGAGGCATAATTACAATTTCCTCCACCAGAGAACCTTGACCGGATTTGCTGCGCTGCCGGCTGCGGCAAAGACCCCGCTCCCGATTTGTATGGTTGTGCCATCGAACAGTTGCATTGTAACGTGGCCGCTCTCTATGGCGATATCGCCTATCACCGCGCCTCCGACATCTGCCGCCATGTCATTGCCAGCGCTGTCTTTTTTCAGTTGTCCGGTTGTCAGGACAATCACAAGAAGCCGTCCTGTGCTGGCTGCCATCAGATCCGGCCTTCCGATGTCCGTATATCCCATCGCAGTGCCCAGATAAATGGTGCCGCTGTCGTCTACGACCGGAGAGCTCCATACTTTTTCGCCGTTTTGTAATGTATATGGCCAACCCGATATGAGCGTCACCTCGCCTGCATTGTTAATTTCAATTGCATACACATGGTAAGGTGTGGCGCTTTCATTCTGCAGGCTGTCTCTGCCACCTGTTCCAAAAATAATGTAATTGTCATAAATTGCAACCGAAGCGCCGATGGGTTCGCTGGCTCCGTTTCCTACGACATAGGCGGCGGGATAGTAGGGATTGCTAGTGGGAATTATGGTTTTCCCGTCTATTGTCTTCAGCACCCACAGCCTCCCCTGCCTATCTCCAAAGACAACATAGTCGTATGTGCCATTATGGCCGTAATCCATCAATGCGGGTGTCGCCGGCGGTTCATTTACGCCCTCAGCATCTCCGTTATACGCTATTTTGGTCTCCCATCTTATATCTCCACTGTAGAAATCAAGGGCATAGGCGCTCATGCCCCAGACATTACGAGGAGTTCCGGCAGGGTCAACCGCCACCTGACGGACCCAGCGGGAGGTCACGAAAACGTAGGTATCC
>JACRML010000044.1 GCA_016214995.1 Deltaproteobacteria bacterium | reverse complement strand
TTCTCCGGATAGCATCTTAGTCCCAAAATCTGGAGGCATCATACCAGCAGGAAACCCGGGGGCAATATCTGCATTGGGATTTAATACAGCCCTTCTGAGATAATCTTTATTCTTCTTTGCCCCTATCTTTGTAAGGTCTGGACCAAGTGCGCCTTGCTGTCCGGCTATTTTATGACAGGCACCACAGCCATACTTGGTTACAACCTCTTCACCAGTCTTGGCAGGAGCTGCCACATGAGCTTCTTCGCTAGCTGCTGGTGTTTCTTTTGGCAGTTGTACTGTTACTGTAACACCTGCTTTCTGCTGAAAATAAGCTATAACAGCATCAACCTCAAAGGGCTTAAGACCTATGGCACCGGAAGTAGTCTTTGCCTTACCTTTATAACGAGGATCTTTGATTCTTTCCTCAGCTATTTTGCCGACCTGATCCAGCAAAGGCGCCCTTCCGCCAACAGGGTTGTGGCAAAGTTCGCATGTTCCTTTGCCATGGAAGATTTCATCCCCCATATGTATAAACTGCTCCATAGTCAGACTGCCCATATCCAGCTTCGCCTCTGCCGGAGGAGGTGCAGGCCTGACCTGCGGAATCATTACATTGGCATAAAAGGCATAAAAAAGTATTACCGCTACACTGAATATTACTACTTTTAAAAAGGTTTTCATGTTACGACCCCCGGAATTTACTTATGTTTAGTGATGTGCCCCTTGTGAAACATTCTTTTTCCCGCTTATGTGAGCCAGCCAGAATATAAAGATTACAATGGCCATGAATATAATAACGCCTATAGAAACAACTTTAGTAGCGTAGCCAATTGTAGGGGTAAAGGCATCAGGTGAATTGTCCCTGAATACAGTATATACATGCCAGTGCTGTCTTATAGCTGATCTGATGAATCCCATCAGCCCCATGAGCCATGTAAAAGACACGGCAAGGATAAAGAGGGCATACTGACTCCTGTCTGGTATCTTACCCCACTGCAACGGAGCAACCTCTTTTGCGCCCTTGAACATAAACACATCTATAATCATACAGGATATGATGACGAAAAGGGTTGACGCAACCTGCGGGACTGATGATCCAACTTTTAACACTGTATTTGTAAAATAGCCATAATATATGCCAAGTATGCATATATTTATTATCGCTGCCACAAAGATAGCTGCCTGAATAGCATTTCCTATCGGGGCCCATGAAACTGTGGCGATTTTATTGCAGCGGCGATACAAGAGAAAGCTTAAAAATGTAAATATCAGCATAATATTGACAGCCGTATTCTTGGCAGGCATGATGCCCAATGGGCCAAGATATTTATGATACGGCCCTCCAAGAGCCTTCAATTCACCGGGTGTCATAATCAATGTGTGCGGAGTAAACCACACAAGAAAGCATGCGACAATGACAAAGGCAATGTATTTAATATACTTGGTGTATCTTTCAGCCCCTTTGCTCCTCTCCATGCCGCACCACAGGTAATAATTGACAGAAAGGAAGAGGGCGCCGATTAAAACCGCCTGAATAATAAAGAGCCATGCAAACACACCGCCCATGAGGGTTATTCCCATCTGCTGGCTGTATGCGTAAATCTCTGCTATGAGCCAGTAACCCGCGAATGGAAGCGGAAGAAGACCGCATATTGCAATAAAATTTGCCGTATAACCCATCCAATCATAATGGGCCTTCTCTTCTGTGTTTCTTGCGCTTAAAAACTTATACGCCGCATAGGCGCCAATAATAGAGCCGCCATATGCCACATTTGCAACAGTTCTGTGGAGGTTTAACGGATTCCAAAGATGATTGTGTATGGCATGCCATATATTTCCTTCAAATACACCCGCAGCATCAACACCATGCGGAGACATCATGAAACTAACCCATGCATTGGCAAGAAACATCAGCACTGTGCCTACTATATTCAGCAGCCACCCTATTGTAAGATGCACCCATTTGGCAGTCCCTTCCTCCATTGCATGCCAGCCGTAGTAATAAATATAAAGACATGCGCTTTCTGCAAAGAAAAGGAAGGCATAGGCAAGCATGGTAGGGCTGAATATATTTGCCATATATCTCATAAAATCAGGGTAGAATATAACTAAGGTAAAGAGAAGAAGGCCGCCAAATACGGCAGTTATGGAATACGCTGTGAGGCTTACCTTGATAAACTCATATGCCATCTTGTCATACCGCTTGTCTTTTGTGGCCATGCCTATGACTTCTACGATAAAGACCAGGATTGGAACCGCAAGAACAAAGGCCGCAAACCACAGATGCAGCTGCGCCACAAGCCAGGCCATAATCCTGCCGTTTATCCCTTTTACCTGCGGATAATCTTTTTCAGTAAGCTTCGGTGCAGGCGGATATTCCTCTTTTTTTACATCCGACTTGGCTGATGATTCACTGCTTTTTGCCCCGCCTGAAGGCTTTTCAGCCGTTGCAGCCTGTTCAGAGGCATATACAGTATCAACTCCTATTGGAAAAAACTTTGTGGATTCTAAAAACTGGAAGGCAAACAGAGAGGCAAAAAAGAACAGGGCTAAGGTAAATCCCATTTTCAACAGGAGATTCTTTTTAACAACAATAGAAGATAATCTCATAATTATCTGCTCCTTTATGGTCATTTGAGTTATAACCCTAAAACTTGAACTATATTCTCTGGCGAAGATTGTTATCCCTTAAAAACCAGCGATAAACCCTGGGCCTTAAAAAGTATGGTATCAAGTAACAAAAAAAATACCGCACTGACTGCCAGGGCAACAACAAAGCTGATAACTGATTTCATAGCCCTTCCCCCTTTGTGATTTTCAAGGCTAAAGCCTTGAGTTACTCCAAGCTGTAACTCAAACCTTTAGGTTTGAGATTTTCTTACTGCTTGGTAAGAAACCAATAAAAGAATATCAATGTGCTTATTACCACGATAACAAATATGGCCGGTCCTGCCTTGCTTGATTTTTCTTCCTGCATCTTTACCTCACCTCAATTTTAATTTGACAAACTATATTTTTAACACTATAATTTTTTCATGTTTAAAAACTGGAAACCAACACCTGCTGATTATCTGATATTTCTTGGACTTGCTGTTAATCTGGTTGTAATAACCTTTCTGCTTATCTATTACTTCACCAAGTAGAAAAAGACTGTCCTTCTATAACAACTTTAAAAGTTGTTGTCAAGATTTTTTTATCCGATTTTTGTCCGATGTCATTTAAGAATTAAAAGTGAACTCTTAAGAGCCATAATCTGGGGACAGATTTGATCCGCCTAAGACGGACTATCCCCTGGTCTTTTAAGCCTTTTCTTTCTGCCCATTCGCAGAGGAAGATAATTTCTGCTGCCCGTCCTCAGGAGATATGTCTATTTCAGATGACGCCTTTTTAAAGTTCGTTATAGCCTGACCAAGTCCTGTCCCTATGCCAGGCAGCTTTCCCACGCCGAATATTATCAAAATAATTGCAAGGATGATGATAAGTTCTGGCGTTCCTATGCCAAACATAAATAACCTCCTGTAAACTTTAGATATGATCCGTAAAATAGCGATTAAAAACCTCGCTATTTTACAAACCTGCGATTTGGTCGCCATACTTCGTTATCGGCCAATTTTTGTTCCTCACCGTCTCGAGAGGGGATTTAGGGGTGTGTTGTCTGGCAGCCAACTTGCCAGTTTACCCAAAAATCAATGTCTATTTTTGGGATGATGCCTTATCATTTTCATCTTAATATTAGATTGCATGAGCCAGATGCGTCCCATATTTCTCTACATGCCGCCTGAAGGAGAATATATCATTAAACCTTTCCCCGCAGATAGGGCATCGGTAACCATCCCACACCCTGAATAGGTGGGGGTTCTTTAATGACTCTATCCTCCCTTTCATGTATTCCCTTTTTGTTATCTGTTTAATAGACTTCACAGCCTCCATTGTATGTCTCTTCTTTATCCTTGGAAGAGACCTCGCCTTAGAAATAACAGATAAGATGTCCTTGCCTGCAATATACCTTTTAGCTTCATAGCTGCTGCCCGCCCCCATATGACCGTTTTCAAGGATAACCTCAAAGTATGGCATTTATCATTTCCCTTTGCACTTGCAAAGTTTTCTTAAGTATGCCAACAGGTCCTTTATCTCAGCATTTGTAAGCGTTTTGCCAAACGGAGGCATGATGGTTGATTTGCTGACCGAAGCGCCGCCGCCTGAAATTGCACTTTCTATATCCGTATCGGTTAGTTTATTCATATCTTCTGGACTTGTATGATTCCTCGGTGTAACGGACATCTCAGGCAAATCAATGCCAACTGACTTGGGTTTTGCGTTTGCGCCTTCTCCCTTACCGTCCATACCATGACACTGCGCACAATGGAACTTGTAATTCTCCTCAGCAGTT
>JACRML010000043.1 GCA_016214995.1 Deltaproteobacteria bacterium | reverse complement strand
TCTCGAGAGGGGATTTAGGGGTGTGTTGTCTAACAGCCAACTTGCCCTTGACAGGTGAAACGTCTGTCAAGGACTTGCAGGTTTCCCCAAAAATCAATGTCTATTTTCGGGCGATGTGCTGGGATAAAATATTTTTTACGGTTTTTTGCAAAACCTATTGAAGGATAATTCAGGACATCAAAACTCCTAACTATCTGCCTTTACTTGGTTTCGAGGAGTTTAAATTCCACCCCTCCCCCTCTTTTTACCACACGAATGAGAAACGGCTGTCTAACCGCTTCTCTATGTGCATCCATAGTAATATTTCCGGTAACCCCCTGCATATTTATCTTTGCCAGCGATTCCTTTACTATGACAGGGTCGGTTGACTTGGCCTGCTTTACTGCTTCTGCTATAAGCATGAATGAATCATAGGCATTTGCCGACACTATACCAGGCTCCTTGCCTGTCTTTCTCCTGTATTCTGAAACAAATTTTGAAACAACCGGCAGCTTATCATCCGGAAAGAAACCTGCATATAAAATCGTCCCCACAGCAAGTTCTCCGCCATTTTTCAAAAACTCATCAGTATAAAGAATATCTCCGCCGATAACAGGCGCCTTTATCCCCCGTTTTCTCATCCCGTTCAGCACATCAATGGCAGCCGCGTCGTCCCCTGCAAATATTACCGCATCAATCGGCTCTTTCGCATCCTTTTTCAGTTGAGAAATTGCCTCTTCTATTGTTGCGCCCATCATTACATGGGTTTCGCTGACAATCTTGCCGCCCTTCTTGATTATCGCCCCTCTGAATAGCCCGCCAATTTGAAGAGATGTTTCATCGTCCCTCATTGAGGTAACAATGGCATAGTTTTTATATTTCAACTTCTCCATTGCATATTTGATGGTCTCCTCTGTGCCAATTTCATCCGGCAGCCCATTGCGGAATATAAACGGCCCGCTCCTGCCAATATGTCTCTTGCTCCCTGCTGACATAAGTATCACCTTTGATGCATTTGCCAGCCAGACAGGGCCGAATGTTGACCAACCTGTCGGCGAGGTGATGATTGCAATAACATGCTCTTTTATCAGCTTCTGGACAACGCCCTGCGTCAGTTGCGAATTGCTTTGATTGTCATAATGGATAATTTCTATTTTTTTACCGCCTATGCCGCCGGCATCATTGAACACCTTTGCCGCCAGTTCAACACCTACCAGGGTCATAAGACCAGTCTCTGCATCATCGCCTGTCTCAGGGCCGACAACACCGACCCTTAGGGGTTTGGGTTCTCCGGCAAAGGAAATAAAACAGGCAACAGGCGATAGGCAATAGGCAATAGATGAAGCGCATATTGCTAACAATAAAATTATTTTATTTTTTTGATGCCTGCTCAATTTCCGTCTCCTCTAATTCCTCAACGCTCTTTGGTATACTGACAATAAAGTCTTCCTCCAGCGAAAATATATTGGGGGCATCGTTCCTTTTTGCAAACACACCCCTTTGCTTTTTATCTTTTTCACCAATAAGGAGTTCTGTTTGTTTGCCATTTTCACCAATTACAGTAATTTTTAACATTGGTATGGAAAGGCCGTAGCTCATTAAATCATTTGGCGACTCATCGACGAATGCCTTAATCTTAGCGTCCTTTATCTTATACAGAAGCTCTGTAACCTTTATTGCACCGGCCACTGCGTTTTTTGGCTTGGTAATATGCCACTTGCCCTCAGAAGGATGGCTCACGGTTATAGACTTGCCATCTAACCATTTTATCTCAAAACCTTTGATTTTAAGAGGTTCAAAATAAAATGCCGCCTTATCACGCAGGTCATAAACTGTTTTATCCGCCTCTGCCCTTATATCGGCAGTCAATCTGAATATGCGCGGGTCGTCCTTAAGGATTGCAAAACCGAGATTCATGGTAGGATTTCTATCGCCGAAGACGATTGTCTTTACTAAACCGGAAGAAATCTTGAAGGTAACCGAGAGACTGTCTTTGCCACTTATGCCCATCTCCTTAAGTTTTTCATTGGATTGGGTTTCAAAGAGAGTTGCCTCGAACTTTGCGTTGATAATTGCGTCAAGGAGTTTCTGAACAGCCTCTTTATCGGCAGCTGCACTCAGAGGGCTTTTAACAAACCATGTCTCCGATTCTTTTCTTAAAATTATATTGTCACTTCCCTTAATTATCTGAAACTCTACAATATCTTTTGGCTCAAACGGAAATAGTTTTTTCTTTATTTCTTCTATAACCTTTTTTTCCTCAACCTGCTT
>JACRML010000045.1 GCA_016214995.1 Deltaproteobacteria bacterium | reverse complement strand
TGTAGCAGACTATGCAGGCGAGTATGAAATATACTGCGAAACATTCTGCGGTCCGCTCCATCTTGAGATGAGGGCAGCATTCTTTGTTGATGGTCCGAAAGGACAGTCAAATCTTGCCACAGGCGATTATGATGAGGCTGCGGAGCAGAAGCAGTTAGGCGTATTGCCAGGCCAGATAGAGGGCGGAAACAAGGCAGTTGTTCCTAATCTGAATCAACTGTAAAAATCTGTAGGTAATATCCGGTTATGTCCCCCTGATATATTAGCATCAAGGGGGACATAACTATTTTTGGGAGAATAAAGGATAATATTGTCCTGAATAAAACATTTATGAAAAATATAGTCAGAGCAGCGATATACGCGCTATTTGCCATAGCCATATCATCAGGATGCAGCAAGATATCAAATCAGCCTGCAGAAAGTCCTGAGGACGTGGTAAAGAAATTCTATGCCTATATTCATGAGGGCGGGACTACTACCCTTGGAGAGGCGTACAAGCTCTGCAGTACAAAACAATATGAACTTCCAGAAGATAGATTTAAGGACATAGTATCCAAATATTCGAAGGACATGAAGATTAATGTTATAAGCAGCAAAATAACAAAGGACAAGGCTGTTGTTAAAATTGAGTGCAAGGTGCCATCGACATTTGGCGGAGATTTCGTTCAGGAGAGCGATATAAATCTTGATTTGGATGAAAAGACAAATAGCTGGAAGATAGACTTCACAGGCGAAACACAGCCAGATTCCCGGCAGGAGCGTTCAGATAAGACAGGGGGCTAAATTATGATTAATAGAATTGCTGATTGGTTTGAAGAACGTGCAGGATTCAGCAGCTATATAAAGAAAAAATTGTCCGTTCCAATCCCGAACCATCTCAACTTTTTTTATTGTTTCGGTGGTATCTCCTTAACTATAATCATCCTTCAGCTTATAACAGGCATATACATGACTTTTTTTTATAAACCCAACCCTGAAGATGCCTTCAACAGTCTATTACGTATGAGCAACGAAGTCCCTCTCGGCTGGTTTGCGAGGAATATACATCGCTGGGGCGCTACACTGCTTGTGGCAACCCTAATTACTCACATAATCAGCGTTTTTTATCACAAGGCATACCAAAAACCAAGAGAACTTAACTGGTTTACAGGTTTGACACTGTTTCTTATCGTTTTCCTTTTTAGCCTGACCGGTGAAATCCTGCCATGGAATTGGAGAGCTTATTGGGTTTTAGTAATATGGACAGATTATATAGCAACATGGCCGGTTATAGGTGAGATCCTTCGATGGCCCATGCTAGAATATTTTTCTGTGAGCCGTAGCTTTGTTGTCCATATATTGATTCTTCCCATCTTTGCTGCAATTCTTTTAACCTTTCATTTCAAGATGGTAAAGCGGCATGGTATCTCTGGTCCTCTATAAAGTATTTATAGGACTCGTATTGAATAGAAATTGATATTTGGGTTTTATTAATAAAAGGCGGAGGATAAAGGAAAAAGGCAATATGAGGAGGTTATCCATGTACAGAATAAAGATGCTACTTTTTATATTATTTTGCACCGCTCTGCTTTTTGTTTGTAATGCTACGTTTGCTGTTGAAAAAAAGTTCAAGGTAAAGACCGAACCCGGAGAGACAGCCACCTGGAGCGGTAAGGGTGGAATAGAGTCTGGCCGGGAGAACTTTCAGGCCCATTGTATCCCGTGCCATGGCGATAAGGGTAAAGGTGATGGGCCGCTGGCAGATACACTTGGCGAAGGTGTAAAGCCACGTGACTTAACGAATAAAGATATCCTCTCCAATCGTACCGATGAATTCTTGTTCGGGGTAATAAAGAAAGGTGGTGTTTCAGCAGGGTTTTCAGAGGCAATGGTATCATTTGACGCAACGTTGACCGATGAAGAGATAAAGAATATAATTGCGTATATCAGAAGCGGTATATGTGAATGTACATATAAAGGGGATTCCAAATAGTATAATAAATAATCTTAAAAATAGAAAAAGCCAATTTGTATAGCCTGATGGATTGAGAGAAGAAGGGGTAGATTTTTAAAAGAAAATCGGTAATTACAAGGTATTTATATACAGACAGATATTTAATTATGTATTAAGGGAGGTAAGATAATGTCGCTTGGCAACGATGTCAATGAGAATCAGTTGATTGATTCACGTTATCCCCCGGATATTTATACTAAAGGATTTCATAAATTCTGGCCACAGCACGCAATCAAAGGCAGTATAGCTGTGATAGTGACAATCACACTTATAGTGATTCTGGCGTACATCTACCAACTCCCTGCACCTGCTGAACTGGCTGGCAATACGACACTGCCTGATGATGGCATGTATATCCCAGGTCCAGAGTGGTATTTCCTGTTTCTGCTTCAGCCTTTCTGGTATCTTAAAGGTGCATTGGCTAAATGGCAGTTTATGGGTACTTTTCTAATACCAGGACTTGGTATCTTATTTCTCATCTTAGTGCCTTTCCTTTTCAGAAATAAAAATAAGGTAAACAGCATTGGGAAAAGACTGAGATATTTATTGCCCCCCCTGATTGTCTTTGGGATTATAATCTTTGGTGTTGTTAAAAGTGGCTATCAGGCAAAGCTTCACGGCTGTATTTCTTGTCATAATCCTAGTACAGGGGTAAGACAAAATCTACCCCCAATGGATGTGGCAGATTTTTATAAAAATAATAGGGCGCGTCAGATAGAGGTAGGGAAATACCGCGCCAGCAAGACAGGAACAGAAGGAGAATCAGTCATCGGCCAGGACGTGGAAACTTACAAAGATGCCAACTGGCAGATGCGGCATATATACGAACCGACCTTTACATGGTAATTTGCGCTGAAAAATGCCCATCGTTCGGCTGAACTCACGACGAAGCCTGATGTGTTGTCGCTGCGGCAACATACCGGTAGTTTGCCCGACCCAACCTTCTGTTGGGTGCCCCATGGACGTTTTAAATATGCCGATAAATCGGCAGACTACAATCGCCTTGCATTTGTGCAATTTTTGAGCGTCAACTTTGTATAAAATGTCTTCAAATAAATGGTAACTTAAGCGAGCAGGCAAGCAGTTTGCAGGTATGAAAGAAGTCGTTAAATTATTCAGTTTCATCTGCCTAGTCTTGTTTCCGATTGTGGCATTTTCTGCGGAAAACCCATCCGAAGAAAGGGGCGGACGGGTAAAAGAATATGCAATCCCAACCCAATCCAGCAATCCGGTGGATATTGCTATAGATGCATCTGACAATATCTGGTTTACAGAACAGAACAGCAATAAAATAGGCAAATTTATCCAGTCTGCTCAGAAATTTGAGGAATTTGAAATCCCTTATAAAGGCAGCCCTGTTGGTATTGCCATAGATGCCAACTCTATTATATGGGTGGCCATGTCTATTGACAACAGCATTATAAGTTTTTCTCCGCTTGAAAAGAAATTTAAAAGGTATAAGGTTCCAACGTCAGATGCGGCGCCGTATGATATTACTGTGGGCAGCGATGCTGCGGTGTGGTTTACAGAAAGAGACGGCAATAAGATTGGCAGATTAAATACAAAAAATGGTTTGATAAAAGAATATCCTATCCCAACTGCCGGCAGCCAATTATCAGGAATAGCTCAGGACAAGGAAGGTATTATCTGGTTTATTGAATCTGGTGGTAATAAATTAGGAAGCCTTGATCCAGATAAAGATAGTCGGATATGGTTTACAGAAAACAGAGGGAATAGGGTGGGTGTATTTGACCCCATTCAATCGGTTTTCACTGAATACGATGTGCCCACATACAGGAGCCTTCCGCTTGGCATTGCAGTAGACAGTAAAGGTGTAGTATGGTTTACAGAGACAGACAGGGATGCAAATAAAATTGGTAGAATAGAGCCATCTGTTATTACTCATACCGATAATGGGAAAGCCATGGTAACTACAGAGGTAAGTAACAGCAGATCTCTGCAAACAATCAAAACAATCGAAATAATCAAAATAATAGCAACAATAATTGTTGTCTTGTTTGCATGTGTTATGATATGGTATATCCTTAGAAAAAAGAGAGGAAGCAGTAATGAGTAAAATGAGCAAGAGGTTGGAAGCCAGAAGTCATAAACCAGAAGTAAGAAGCCAGAAGTTAGAAGCAAGAAAAAAACTGCACCTCTTGCTACTTGCCTCTTGTATCTTTTTTTCTTGCCTACTGTTTGCTGCTTACTGCTCGCTCTTTACCATACCAGCTATAGCTGCCGAGTCAGCAATGAGGCTCTATCCAACCCCGTCACAGCGAAGTTTTCCATCAGCCATAAGTGTTGATGCAAAAGGACGGATATGGTTTGCAGAATTGAATGCGAATAAGATAGCTGTACTTCAGCCTGAAACTTCTGCGTTTTTTGAATACGATATTCCTACCGCAAAGAGCTACCCCACTGATATAACAGTAGATGCAGACGGTATTATCTGGTTCACGGAGCAGGATGGAAATCAGATAGGCAGATTTGATCCTAAAACACAAACATTTAAAGAGTATGAAGTGCCAACCCCAGACAGTCAGCCTGTGAGGCTCGCAGCAGACGGCTCAGGCGATATCTGGTTTACGGAATTTGCGGCAAACAAGATAGCAAGGCTTGATACGAAGAAAGGCGATATCAAGGAGTATGCGATCCCAACACAATTGAGTCAGCCTATGGGGATTGCAGTAGACGCAAAGATGCGGGTGTGGTTCTTAGAAGCACAGGCAAATAAATTGGCCGTATTTTCTCCTGCCACAGGAAGGTTCAAGGAGTATGCTATACAAAGCGCATTTAGCGCTCCCAACGAAATTGCTGTAGATAGGGCTGGAGGTGTCTGGTTCAGCGAAAGGAAAGACAGAAGACTTGTGAGATTCAGCCCTTCAATGGAACAGTTTAAAAGATTTGATATCCCCAGTAGGGGTGTGCCGGAGGGAATAACCACTGACAAAAAAGGGAATATCTGGTATTGCGATAAGAGAGGCGGAAAGGTGGGAAGATTGGACCCGGTGCAAGGCGAGTTTGTTGAGTTAAATGTTGCTGTAACTGATGGACAGCCGATGGATATTGCTATAGATGCCGCCGATAACGTTTGGTTTACAGAAATAGGCGCAAATAATATTGGTAAATTGAATATGACAAATGCAATATCAAATGGGTATAAACCTGCCAAATTGTCAGTGAAACTGGATGCTGAACAGAGGAAAATATTTGAACAAAAAAAACCTTGACAAAGTATTATAGTTGAGATATATCAATCACAGAATAAATAATTGAGGAGGTCTTAGCAAATGAGTGTAGGTAAAGTGGGTCGTTTGATGGTATTAGTTGTTATGACTGCTTTCGTTGTCAGTTTTTCGTGGAATTTGAGTTACGCTGACGGCAAAGGCATATTTGCATCAAAAAATTGCGGCAGCTGCCATCAGAGCGAAGGCCCGGCTAACGAGAAGACATTTGAGGATCAGCTTAAGAAAAAAGGACCAGAATTGTGGTATGCAGGGAGCAAGTTTAAAAAGGAGTGGTTGGTGGAGTGGTTGGAGAAGCCGACTACTATAAGGTTGCTTAAATACAATTCAATTACTGAAAAGAATAATGAGAAGCATGCTGTTTTATCCAAGAAAGAGGCTGAAGAAGTTGCAGAGTATCTACTGAAACTTACTGCTAAAGAAGTGCCGGCAGGCGCAGTAACTGAGGCATCGACTCCACAAGGGAAAAATCTTTTCGTAAAAAGGTACGGCTGTGTAGGATGTCACGCTGTTAAGGCAGGGGCACAAAAGGCTGGTGGCGTAAGCGGTCCTGACCTTTCTGAGGCAGGAAAAAGGCTTAAAGGAGATTGGGTGTATGCCTATCTCAAAGAACCTAAGGTCTTCAAGCCTGTAAAGAGGATGCCGGTATTTGTGGGTATTATAAACGACAATGAAATGAAAACCATAGCTGGATTTGTGGCAGGCCAGAAATAAACTTTATTAGAGAGGGGTGAAAGAATGATAAAGAAGATATTTTTAGTTACAATAATTTTAATAGGCGCGGCAGCCTTTGTCTGGAAAGGGACTGCCTTTGCTGCAACTGCAGAAGAAAACTATAAGTTCTATTGTGCCCAATGTCACGGTTTGGATGGCAAGGGTGAAGGTGCGAATGCAAAGCCAAAGGCATTTGGTATTGATTTACCTGAGATGTCGGTTACACCAAGGAATCATACAAGCTCTGAAGATATGTCCAAGTTAAGCGATACGGATGTTCAAAATGCAATATCGGACGGCGGTGCATCTGTTAGCAAGTCATCTATTATGCCTCCGTTTGGCAAGACGTTAACTGAAGCCGAAATAAAGGATTTGACAGCTTATTTAAGAAAACTTTGCAAGTGCAAAGGCAAATAGTTCTTTGCAATTTTATTTAGTTAGTAAATTACTTAAAATTAAAGGAGGAGGTGAAAAAAATGAATGCAAAATGGTTAGTGTTGTTGGTAGTAGCATTGTTTGCCGTGGTTCCGGCAGCAATTGCGGCAGAGAAGAGATGTAAGGCAGGTGGTGAAAAGGTT
>JACRML010000009.1 GCA_016214995.1 Deltaproteobacteria bacterium | reverse complement strand
TATCCTGGAGGATTGAAAGATTAGCCATGCTGCTGTTTATGAATATCCTGTTTTTGCCTGAACGGTTTATGACCCGTTTTATGATAAGATTTTCTTCATTGGGAAGACCTGCTGACTCAAGTATCCCTGCTATATCAAGAGGCGCGGCATCAAACATCGCTTCCACAACTGCCTCATCCTTTGAAGACCTTATATCATCCTGCGACGCCCTGTCTCCAAGAATCAGCTTAACCGCATCCACTATTATGGACTTCCCAGCGCCTGTTTCGCCAGTAAGGATATTCAGCCCCTTACCAAATGATATCTGCAAGTTGTCAATAATTGCAAAGTCTTTTATGTTAAGCTGGAGTAACATAGATGCAAGCGGCAAGAAGCAAGATGCAAGATAGAGAAGATTCTGTTTTTTCTGGCTTCTTGCTTCTGACTTCTGTATTCTGTATTCTGCTTTCTCACTTCCCTCCCCACATGAGCCTCTCCCTCAAAATATCAAAATAGCTCTTGCCAGGACATTTTACAAGATACAGACTGGCATCAGATCTCTTTACCTCTATAATATCCCCTCTCTTGAGAGGAATATCAACCTGTCCGTCAAGCGTCAGCATAACATTGTCGTGGTCGGGTCTGGGCGATATCTCAACTGTCATCCAGTCAGGTATGACAACAGGACGATTGGTCAAATTAAAGGGGCATATTGGGGCAACAATAATAGAATGGATTGTTGGATACAATATAGGGCCTCCTGCTGAAAGCGAATATGCGGTTGAGCCCGTTGGCGTTGAAATAATAAGGCCATCTGCCCTGTAGGTTGTAACATATTCTTTATTTATGCGGGCTTCAACGCTGATAAGCCGCGCCAATGCTCCTTTTATAACTACATCATTCAAGATAGTATACTTTGATACGCTTCCGTCATTTCTCTGCATCCGGACAGAGAGCATCATCCTTTCTTCTGTCTCAAAATCATCCTTTATAACCCGATCCAATACAGGATAAATCTCATTCATTTTAATGGCTGTAAGAAAACCCAGATTGCCGAGATTGACTCCGAGGATTGGGATTTTATTCTCGCCAATCAATCGGGCTGCATAGAGCATAGTCCCGTCCCCGCCTAAGACTATGATTAACTCTACGGCATCAGGAAGTTTTGTAGCTGAACAACTTTTTGGATGACTCAGCCTGGCAGCAAGCTCATTATCCAGATATACCTCTACCCCTCTATCAGTAAGCCATTTTACAATATCGTGGCTTATCTTGACAGCCTCCGGCTTATTAAGCTTTGCAACAATCCCCACTTTTTTCATAGCTCTCTCCTGTGTGCAACAATATAGGCTATTTATCATAAACAACCACTCTATTCCAAGTAAATTCTCCCCATCCGCCTCAAAATAGATTGATTTTTTACGGCTTCAAAAGAATTTGACTTTAATCACTAATTAGATTAACCTTGACCTGAAAATAGGAGGTTTAGCTTGCAGGAAACTACCTACAAAAATGCAGGTGTAAATATAGATGAAGGTGAAATGCTTGTAGACCTTATAAAACCTATTGCCAGAACCACATCAAGGCCGGAGGTCATGGCTGGCATCGGCGGTTTTGGCGCCCTGTTTTCCCTTAATCTCAAAAGATATAAAAACCCTGTTCTGGTCTCATCAACGGACGGCGTCGGAACAAAACTAAAGATCGCATTTATGCTGAACAGACATGATACGGTTGGCATAGACCTTGTTGCAATGGGTGTGAATGATGTGATTGTCAGCGGTGCAGAGCCGCTTTTTTTTCTGGATTATTTCGCAACAGGAAAACTTAATGCAAAGACAGCAGCCAAAGTAATCAAGGGTATTGCAAAGGGATGCAAACAGGCTGAATGTGCATTGGTCGGAGGAGAGACAGCGGAGATGCCTGGGTTTTATAAATACGGAGAATATGACCTGGCAGGTTTTGTTGTCGGCATAGTAGAGAAGGACAAGATTATAGACGGCTCTGCCGTAAAATCAGGAGATGCAATCATAGGTCTTTCATCAAGCGGCCTGCACAGCAACGGATATTCACTGGCAAGAAAGGTCTTGTTTGATAAGTTAAAACTAAAGCCTAAAAATAAAATATCAGGGTTTAAAAAAAATATTGGTGAAGAACTGCTTACTCCCACAAAGATATATGTAAAAGCCATAATGGCCATCCAAAAGGAATTTAATATAAAGGGCATAGCTCACATCACAGGCGGCGGACTCATTGAAAATGTGCCGAGGGTATTGCCGGATAACTGCAAAGCTGTAATTTACAAAAACAGATGGAAGATGCCGTTTATATTCCGGTTCATACAGGAGGGCGGGAAAATATCAGAAAGAGAGATGCTCAGGACATTCAACTGCGGAATAGGCATGGTATTGATTGCGTCAAAGGGTGATGCTGACAGGATTATCAGGCAATTAAAGACATTAAAGCAAGAGGCATGTTTGATAGGTGAAATAGGGAAAAGGGGGAAAGAAGAAGATGCAGTTTTAATTACTTGAATCTTGTAACTTGCATCTTGAAACTGTTTTTATGATTAATCTTGGCATATTAGTCTCAGGCAACGGCACAAACCTTCAGGCCATAATAGACAGCATAGAGGCGAAAAGGCTTGACGCCAGAATAAAGATTGTCATAAGTAACAATCCTAACGCCTATGCAATCGAGAGGGCAAAAAAACATCACATCCAGGTATTCATCATAAATGACAGCCATTTCCCTGCAAGGGAGGACTGCGATAAACACCTTGTTGAGTTGCTTAAATCACATCGCATAGACCTTGTAGTTCTGGCAGGGTTTATGAGATTGTTAAGCCCTTTGTTTATTAAATCGTTCCCAATGAAAATCATAAATATTCATCCCGCGCTGCTTCCGGCGTTCCCAGGGCTTCATGTCCAAAAAAAAGCGGTAGACTACGGAGTAAAATTTTCCGGGTGCACAGTTCACATTGTTGACGAAGGTGTTGACACAGGCCCAATTGTAATTCAGGCCGTTGTGCCTGTCCACAATGACGATACAGAAAAAACCATTGCCCAAAAGATTTTAAAAGAGGAACACAGGATATACCCTCAGGCAATCCAGTTCTTTGCGGAGGAAAGGATTGAAATAAAAGGAAGGAAAGTTGTCATTAAAAACTGTTCTAAGACAGAAGAAGTATTAGAAAATCCAAAGGTAGAGGTCTTTATTAAATGATAGTATCAAAGAGTCATGGGGTCAAAGTTTTTACTCTGATACTCTGGCATTTTGACACTATTAGATTTGACATTTAAGCTTATCCACGAAAATTCACGATGAATTATAAAAATAGCCCCATTCTCATCAGCGCCTGTCTTGTTGGAATCAACTGCCGCTACGATGGAACCAATGCCAGGCGTAAAAGTTTAATCAAACAATATTCAAAAGAATGGCTGATACCTATATGTCCTGAACAGCTTGGCGGGTTGCCAACACCACGACCTCAGGCGGAAATATCTTTTAAAAAAGTTATAGATATTAATGGCAGAGATGTAACAAAAGAGTTTTTAAAAGGGGCAAAGGAAGCTCTTAAGATAGCCGAACTCTTTGGCGTAAAAAAGGCTGTGCTTAAGGAAAAAAGCCCTTCATGCGGAGTGCGGTTTATATACAGAAAGGGAAAACTTGTTAACGGCATGGGTATAACTGCAAGATTATTAAAGGATGCTGGTGTTGAGGCGGCAGGGGTTGAATAAACAATTAGGAATTAGAAAAGAGAGAAACTCTTTCCTGTTTCCTCTCTCCTCATTTCTGTATTTACAATGGAGCGAAGCGATTTAGGTCTCTTCCTTGTAATTGAAAAACATAAAGTAACATACAAGAGAGGCAAGGAATAGGTACGTAAATATTGCATTGTGTAATAAATAAAGAAGTATGCCGCTGACTATTGCAACACCGAAACTTATCTGGTTTATCCTCTTTGCTGTATTAGCAGGAAGCCTCTGCACATATCTCCCTCCAATGAATATGGCTGCAAGCATGCCTATAAATATTGAGGCATAAATAATTATCGTCTTTGCATCAGCCATTTTGCTATTCTAATCATGTTTTTACAATTACTCAAGAAAAATCTTTACAACTCTTTATAATATTTACAAGCTCTTTAAAAACGTCTCCACTATCCTTGGATCAAACTGCGTGCCTGAGCATCTTTTCAATTCTCCTACAATTGCATCCATGGGTCTCCCCTTTCTGTAAGGCCTGTCCGCACCCATTGCATCCACAGTGTCTGCAACACTCAATATCCGTGCCATAAGTGGAATTGCAGTGCCTTTAAGGCCTTCAGGATAACCTCTGCAGTCATAAAACTCATGATGATATTTTACTGCAGGTATTATCTGCTTTAGCTGCTTTATCGGCATAAGTATCTCTGCGCCTTTTACAGGATGCATCCGCATTACCTTTAATTCTTCCTCTGTGAGTTTTTCCGGTTTATTAAGGATAGCTTCGTATGTGCCAATCTTACCCACATCATGGAGAAGCCCTGCAAGCTGCAAATCTCTCATTTCATTTTCAGAGAAGCCGCTCTCCTTTCCTATATCAAGGGCATACTTTGTAACCCTGGCCGAATGTCCTGCGGTCCATGGAGACTTGGCATCTATGGCGGATGAGAGAGATTCAACCGTCCCCATGAAGAGCTCCTGAAGGTTTGTGACAAGCCTTGCGTTTTCCATGGCCACGCTTATCTGAGAAACCAGTTTATCCATGATCGAAAGATCATCAGCTGTAAAGGCTGATGGCCTCTTTGCCCCAACGGTTAATATGCCTGCGATTTCACCCTTTACTGTTATGGGCATTCTTATATGGGAAAGAAAACCATCTTCCATGAGTTTCTGTTCTGTCGGCAGAAGTTCTGGTATCTCTTTTAGATTGGCTACATATTCAGGCCGCCCTGTCTTTAATATCTCGGCTGCGCTTGTTTGACCAAATACAATAAAACTAGGTTTCTGTAAAACCTTGCCTCCAAGCCCTGTAACATATTTGAAACCTCTCTTCTCTCTATCCACAAGGGCAATGCTTACATAATCAGTGGGTATAACCCGAGAGACCATCCTGCTGGCAGTTTCTAAAACCTCCATGGGATCAAGGGTTGAGAGGATACATCTGTCTATCTCATTCATGGTCTGTATGACCTCAATCCTTCTGGCCAGTTCCATTGTCCTGTCAATGGATTCCCTGTATAACCTAGCCTCTTCAAGGGCAGTGGAAACCTGGCCTGATATTCCGCTCATAATCTTCATATCCCGTTCGGAAAATTCTCTTGTTTTTTTGTATATCGCTATTATGAAGCCGAGGTGCTCTTTATGGCCGAACAGAGGAATGATAGCAATGTTTTTGATATGAGGAAGCCATAGGAAATAGTTCGGAGTTTGTAGTTCGGAGCTTGGAGTGCTTGTTTTTTTATTTTTAACTCCCAACTCAGGGTTCCCATCTCCTAACTGTATTATCACCGGCACTTTCCCATCCAATGCCTTCTTTACAAATTCAACCTTTTCATCCAATATCTCTGCCCTAAACAGAGGCATCGTGGCATTGTTTAAACCTGCAGCATGATAAGGTCTGAACTCCTTTCTTCCATTATCCCTGAGATATGAAAGACATATATCGCTGTCCATAATCTTGTTGCAGCAAAGGATAACCTGCTCCATCAGCTTATCTTTATCTGTTGTATGCGCAGTCGCTTCCGCAATCATAAGAAGGTGGTTGGTTATTTCCATCTCTGTCTTAATTTTTTCTTCAGCTTTCTTGCGTTTTGTAATGTCCTGCACTGTCCCTGTTCCTTGTATAGCTTTACCTTCTCCATCAAATTCTATTTCAGCCCTTTCCCTGACCCACTTCAGTTCACCGCCAGCCAGGATGCGGTGTTCAATATCATAAGGTTCTCTTTTAAGAGCGGCGGCCCAGGCTTTGTCAACATATTCTCTGTCGTCAGGATGCACGACCTCAATAAAGGTTTCATACGTCAGGGAAGTTTCTGCCGGCACTTTAAATATGCGATATGTTTCATCAGACCAGATGAGTTCATTTTTTGTTATGTCTAAATACCAACTTCCGATGTTGGCAACCTCCTGAGCCTTCTTAAGGTTGGCTTCGCTTGTCCGCAGCGCCCCCTCTACCTTTTTTATCTCTGTTATATCCTCCATAATGTGGACAAAATATGGATATTTCCCAGTCATATCTCCTACAGGATAAGATCTCACCTTAAAGATTTTGTCTAGAGAAGATACTTCTTCCTCCTGCAATTCCGGCGACTTGAGGCACATCTTTAAAGGTCCGTCCAACTTTGGCAATACCTCATAATATGGTCTGCCAAGAAATTCTTTAAACTTCATTCCCGCCATTTCCTGATATGCCTTGTTCGCCCTCACAATCCTGAATTGCTCATCATGCATGCAAATAGGGTCTCGTATTGCATCAAAGGTTGTCTCCCATTCCTTCTTTGCCTTTCCTATCTGACTAATAGCATTACTCAACTCTTGCTCAATCCGCTTATGCTTAGTGATATCTTTATCTATGCCGTGATAACCGCAAAATCTCCCTGACAAATCAAAAATAGGAATTCCGCTGGTTTCAAGGACAACCGTATGTCCGTCTTTATGATGGCTTATATTTTCAAGAGAGTTGAATGGTCTGCGCTGGCTTAAAATAGGCTCAAGGGTTGCCAAAGCACGTTTAGCCTCATCCGGCGGCATGAAGTCAAACGGGGTTTTGCCAAGCATCTCCTCTGGTTTATAACCCAATATATTCCGGTCCATGCGGCTGACATAGGTATAAACCATGTTCTCGTCAACCTCCCAAACCCTATCATTAATGTAATCAATCAGATTATGAAATTTAAGTTCATTCTCCCTTAATTTTTTCTCTATCCTGTGCTTGTAAATGGTCATCTCTATGATGGTGTGCAATTCCCTTTTCTGAAACGGTTTAAGTATGTATTCGAAAGGCTCGATTGGCTCAACTCTCTTAAGTAATTCATCCCCTGTAAGGGCACTAAGATATATCACAGGGATATCACAGCGCTCACGGATCTGTTTAGCAGCAGCCACGCCATCCATTTCACCTTTCAGCACGATATCCATGAGGACCAAATCCGGCCTTGTTGCTTCAGCTTTTTCTACAGCCTCTTTTCCTGTAGACGCAATGCCGGCAACCGTGTATCCTAGACCCTTCAATGCATCCCGAATAAGTATGGAAGAAAATTCTTCGTCCTCTACTATCAATATCTGCGTATTGGTCATGTATACCCCCTTTAATAAGCTTCACAAAGCCTTCTTTTACACTTAAAGTTTAACTCAAATATTGACCTTTGTAACCTGTCGTTTACGACAGGTATGAAATTTTCCAAAATTTTATATTATATAACACTTTTGCCAAAAATATAACTGTCCATCCTGCCAGTTACATGAATGTTAAATTTCTGCTAGAAATACCTTCATGGAGCTAATATTTCAGGAAGGCAGTTATCTGATAAAAACCCTGTCAACCCATGAAGAAATGGAGACAGCCTTTCGATTAAGGCATGAGGTCTTTGTTGATGAGCTTAAGTGGGTTTCTGCTTCTCCGGATGGAATGGAAAAAGACGGCTACGATGCATTCGCCAACGCATTAGGAGTTTTTGATGTAGACAACAGGCTGGTAGGTCATGTCAGGCTTATCCCTGCACCGATGCCATTCATGATAGAAAAAGAGTTTGCCGATCTCTTGCCCAAAGACGAACCTTTTAGAAAACTTACCAATATGGCAGAGGCTACCAGAATATGCGTTAAAAAAGAATGCAGAACGGTTACGGTGAACCCTTCGGTAACAATATGCCATCTTCTCTATAAAGCTATCTACCAATTGTGTCTTAAGCAGGATGTGAGATATCTGGTGGCTGTCTCGGAAAAAATAACCTATCGCTATTTCAAAGCATACCTTCCCTTCAAACCATTGGGAGTTTTTTTACCTTTTGGAGATGGGGTGATCGCAGGAGTAGTTTCGCTGGATTTGCGAAAATTTGAATCGTTTGCCATGGAAAGAAAACCGGAGTTTTTTCAATGGATGGCTAATCTGCCTCCCCTCGTTCCATCGCAATGGCTACAACATGCGCCTTCGTAGCTGCATCAAGTTTATTTTTTATGTTCTCTATATGGAATCTTATCGTTCTCTCGCTTACATTCAATATCGCAGATATCTCCCAGTTAGTCTTGCCTTCCCTCACCCACTTAATAATCTCTTTCTCCTTTACAGTCAGATACGGTAATGGTTTTCTTTTATTTTCCCTGCATACCCTGACCAATGCCTCATGAAAATTCGGAACAAGAATATCCATGATTGCCTTTTCATGTGCTCCGAAATAATTTTTGTCATTGGCAAAGCTTATGATACTGGTTAGTCTGCCAGATGGAGATCTTATGCCGCCGGCTATTCCAAGACTCAGACCGAAACTATCGGCATTATAAATAAATTTGGGAGATATTTTCTCCTTATATTTCTTGTAAGTATCCGCCCATATCTGAGTTCCCAGAAATTTATGGTGATGCCAAACTATAGGATCTATCTCGTAGAGCTTTTCTTCTCTGTATACTTCAAACCACCCTTCCGGATAACTGCCATTTATTACATTATTGACCTCTGGCACCCCTTTATTGTCGTATACACCTAAACCACATATACTGTACTCTCCGCATACCAATTCTTTAGCCTTTTCCAATACCATCTTGATATCAGCCTCATTCCTGCAATTCATGAGGGTTTGTATTGTTTCAAGGATTTGTATCAGCTCTCTTTTGGAAAATCTTTTGTAATCCATAGCCTATCCATTGTATTGAAGCAGCCGCGCGTCTTTGCAAAGGTCTGTCATGTCACTGCAAGTTTGATCCATGACTTATACACAATGCATGAAACTGCAATAGCTAAATTACATTCAATGCGTGATATCTCTAATACAACCTGACAAGGACGGTATAAAGATTGATAATATCCAACCTTATGGTAGTTCGCAGGGCCTCTGGTGAAAGCAAAGGGATGAATTATTTTCGAGTATAGCCAAAAATACTCCACATTGATAACACAAATTAATAAAAGTTAATAATCCCACAACACACAGGAATAGTCAAGTTTAACCATGCAAAAAAGCCATGCAAAATAAACATTGATTTTTGGGGAAACCGGCAAGTTGCCAGTTCGTAAAATAGCGAAATTTTCAACTGCTATTTTACGGTCGGCCTAGCCTATCATAAAGATTTATAGAGAGAATTTGACATATACTATTAAATAATAATATACTAAAAACAGATGAATACGAGAGACTTCGAAAAAGAGATAAAAATCCACATAGAGGCCAGATATCCTATTCTCTGGCTCGTATCCTTCGAAGAACGGAGAGTGGAGAGGATAGTGGAGAATCTATGCGAGTCTGCGGGCTCCCAGTTCTGGTCTTGGTCAGTTTCCAGAGGGCTTTACGGCGGCGAAAAGAAAAAGAGAGAACCCATAGGCAGGGAAAAGATACTCTCTGCCATAGAAGAAAAGATATTAAAAGCTGAGGATGTTAATAATAATCTATTCTTGCTTAAAGATATAGCAGGATATTTTAACTCTCATGAATTCTTGAGAAAATTCAGAGACTTGCCAGCTATTACAGATGAACGTCGCACACTCAACACAATCTGCATACTCTCCCCCACTCTGAGCGATATACCACCTGAATTAGAAGAAGATGTTATTATTGTGGAACTTTCGCTTCCAGATTATGACGAAATAGAGGAATTGGTTACAAAGACATACGGCCACCTGATTCCGGAAAAATGGCATTCATCTACAAGATCTATATTGTATAAATCCCTTCAGGGCCTCTCCATGGATAATGTAAAACGTGTCGTGAGAAAAGCAATAAGCCTGAATAATGGTATTCTAAATGAAGGGTGTATTTCATATATACAGGATGAGAAACAGCAGATTATCAAAAAACAAAAAACGTTAGATTATTACCCGCACAAAGAAACCATTGAACATATAGGCGGCCTGGATGAGATAAAAAAGTGGTTTGTAGAGAGAGAGCATGTCTTCCGGTTAAGTAAAAATAAGGTGGACATACTCGGCCTGGACATTCCAAAAGGTCTGCTTCTTATCGGTGTGCCTGGTTCTGGAAAGAGCCTTTGCTGCAAAGCTCTGGCTGGCATCTGGAATCTGCCGCTTCTCAGACTGGACGTTGGAAGGATATTCGGCTCCACAGTCGGGGAATCTGAGAAGAGTATAAGAAAATGTATCCAGTTGGCTGAGGCTGTAAGTCCGTGCATCCTGTGGATAGATGAGATAGATAAGGCATTTGGCGGCGTCACCGGCTTTCAGGGAGATTCAGGAACACAACTCCGCGTATTCGGCACATTTGTTACATGGCTGCAAGAAAAGGAGAAACCTGTATTTGTTATAGCTACAGCCAATGAACCAAAAAATCTGCCGCCTGAATTATGGAGAAAAGGAAGATATGACGAAGTGTTTTTTGTAGACCTGCCAAATTCTGAAGAAAGAGAAGAGATATTCAGGATACACGTGGAGAGAAGGGGGCAAAACACAAGCAGACTTAACTTAAGGGAGTTGGCCCAGAACAGCAATGGCTTTACCGGTGCTGAAATAGAACAGGCTGTAAAGGACGCTATAGTAACTACCTTTAACATGCTGCATAGCGGAAAAGAGAGTAAAGATGCCGATGCATTGATAGAAGGCCTTTCCAGCCTGAATCTTACACAGGAAGAGTTGCTTGCATCAATAAGAAATATCACTCCACTCTCAGTCTTAAAAAGGGAGGAAATTGAGGAACTGAGGAATTGGAGCCATCAGAGGGCAAGACCCGCCTCCCGTTCACTATTCATGCAAAGGGCTGAAATACTGAGCGATGATGAAAAGAGGGCTATAGCTATACATGAGGCAGGACACTCGCTTATCATGTGGCATCATTTCAAAAAAACCCCGGTCTTTATAAGCATAGACAACTACAAAAACTACAGTGCATACATCACCATAGACGAAACCCTGATAAGCACATTTACAAAGAGGGATCTTGAAAAAGAGATTGGGGTCATACTTGGGGGTATGGTTGCTGAAGATGAGATATGCGGCAGTGGTTCCAAGACAGTAGGCGCATCTCACGACCTGATTCAGGCTACAAGTATAGCAAGAAAGATGGTTGTGGAATACGGCTTTGGTGAAATTATGAAAAATGCAAGCCTCAGAGAACTGCAGGACTATGTCCTGACTTCCGGCAAGGAGATATTGGACGATATACAGAAAATTTTGGATAATGCCAAGACAGAGACAGAAACGGTTATTTCAAAGAATAAAGATGTATTGACAAAGCTGGTTGATAAATTTACGAAAGATATATTGATGAATAGCGATGGCCTGAATAAGTTCTTCAATGAAAACCCTGTGCAATGAGCAAGCAATTGAGCAGCAAGCTGGAAACTATATGCACGGTTAGGAAATCAGAAAAGGATTTTCTTTTCCGGTTGAGAGAAAGGAGGATATCATGTCTTTCTATACCACTATCAAAACAGAGATAAGCAACAAGAAATATGTTATAGCCGCTCTGGAGGAAATGAAACGCAGAGGTGAAATCACAAACTTTCAGTTGAATGAGAGGAAAGAAAAGATAGAGATAGACAGAAGCGGCGACATAATAAATATAGCCAGAGAAAAAACAAGCAATTTCGGAGTGGCAGGAGACGCAAGAGTGGTAAAGTCGTTTTCAGACAGATTAAAGCAATTTTACGCATACGAATCCATCAAGGATAATCTGCCGTTGGATTTTGAGATTGCCAAGGAGTCGGAGGTAGGTGGCGATATAATGATACTTTTAAAAAGTTGAAGCGCTGATTGTAACGATGCACCCAAAAATAGACATTGATTTTTGGGTAAACTGGCAAGTTGGCTGTCAGACGAGGCAGAGGCCATTTTTGCGACAAGCCGTATGTTCATCAATACGGTGAGGAGAAAAAATGCGCCGATAACGAAGTATGGCAGCCAAATCGCCAGTTTGTAAAATAGCGAGGTCTTCAATCGCTATTTTACGGGATGCATGAAAAACTAGTGTGGCTTCCAGTTAAGGGAGATAATCCGCTTCCCCTATAGGCTCGGAAAATCTAAAATCAAGGAGACGCATGTGGATAAAGAGATAAGAATAAGAATAACTCCTGATGGCAAAATAGAGATAGACTCAAGCGTATTTAAAGACTGTAAGGAGGTGGCAGAGCATTTAACAAAGGTGCTCGGTAAAATGGAAAGCTTCACTGAAAAAGGCGAACTTGATAGAGAGGTGCGGGTTAAGGTAGACACAGAGAGATAGCCACACTAATTTTAAGATGCCTAATGCGATACCCATCAACATAAACATACACTCTATAATACCAATCTCAAAGGTAAACGGGCCAGGGAATAGAATGGTGCTCTTTTTCCAGGGCTGCGACAAAAATTGCCATGGCTGCTTTAATCCTGATACTCACTCATTTCAAACAATCAACCCTTACTCGCCTGACGAGCTATTAAAGAAATATCCTTTAAATGGTATAGAAGGTATAACAATAAGTGGCGGTGAACCGTTCATGCAGCCGTATGGTCTGTATGAGCTTTTAAAAATAGCGAGAAAGACCTACGGGCTTTCCACGGTTGTATATACAGGGTTTACCTATAAAGAGTTGGAAAAAAAACCAGAGTGCCGATTATGCCTCGGATTTATTGATGTCCTGATAGACGGCAGATATGTAGCATCAAAAAAAGAAACTACGCTTCTGGCAAGGGGTTCAACAAACCAAAGATTTTACTTCCTTAGCAGCCGTTACAGTAAGATAGATTTTTGTATGCCGGGAAAGGTAGAGGTTATCATTGGAAAGGACGGTGTTATTACCAAAACAGGTTTCAGTAAATTAGCAGGCTGCTGAAAAAGTCATCAACAGCCTTGATTACACAGATTATAAAAAATGATTACACAGAGATTGTTAAGTTTTTCAACAAGCTCTTAGAGTTTAGGATGAATGAAAGATGCTAGAACTGGAAAATCATATAAAACACACAATAGACGCCCTACACAATTCTTCAGACTCTAAAGAGAAAATGGATATTCTTTTTCGTGTTATTAAAGAATTGCCAAAAACGTCTGAGGCTATTCCTCTATTTCAGCTTACCTTTGATGTCATAAATAAACTAGAGAACCCTGAAGAGAAGAGAAACGTCCTTTTTGATTTCTTAAAAGAAATTCCGGCAGTAAAGGATTTTCTGCCCTTATATTCAAAAGCAGCGGAATCGGCCATTGAGGCAGCAGACGGTATTACAGAGCCGATAAACAGAAAAACCAAACTTCTCCGTATTTCAAAGGAGCTTCCTCAAACAGAAGAATTTACAAAACTGCGCATCTATGCAATGAGGCTGCTTCTTGACCTTGCGGAGACACCTCATCGCAAAAAGGCCTCGCTGGATCAGATTGCATGGGAGCTTCCAAAGTCAAGTGATATCGCTTTTTATAGAAGATATACACTTCTTGGCATTGCCAGCGAGCTTCCCAAAACAGGCGAATTTATAAATCTTTATAAAGAGGCAATTCAACTGGCCATAGATGCCGTAGGTGTCATAAAGGAACCATACTATAGGGAATATGCGCTTCTCTATATAGCCAAAGAGCTCCCTAAAACAGAAGAATATCTGTCTTTATATAAGCAGGCAATGGCAGAGGCCTTCAAGGCAGCAAGCATCATACATGACCAGTTTGCAAGAGAGCATGCATTAATTGATATTTTGCAGGAGATTCCAAAAACGGCGGAATTCTTTCCTTTGCTCCAACAGATAATAAAACAGGCCCTGGAGTTTTACACCGTCAAAAAGAGATTTGAATATATTGAAATAATTGGCAGGTTTGACTGCCATGGCTCTTGCTAAAGAAATAGAACGATCAGGATTGCAGTTAAATGATATACGGCTGGTAGAAACCCTCCAGCCTTACACCCATATCTGGATTCAACCATTAGAATTAAGGCTGGCTGCCAGGAAGATAGTCGGCCACATGGAAGGCCTCCGCACCGCATATCACGGAAAAGAGATAGAACGGCCTGCATTTGTAAGCGAACACCACCCTGTTTCTTACGGCCACTATCCATCAATTAATGAAAAGATTACGCCAAAAGATTGCATTGCTATAGACCTCGGAGCAACCAATACGGTTATTATGAGGCGAAGCCAAACAGCACAGCCTGATTTCATCTTATTAGACTCCATATCAAAACGTTTTGGTGATACATATAGTATACCAACTCTCTTAAGTGCTAATGCAAATTCTATCGGCATGGAGGCCATGGGAAAATCTCCTATAACCGATATAAAAAAGATGCTGATGGACGGCAATCCAAAGAGCAAGGAGTATATGGAGAGTTATATCCGTATGCTTTATCGGCATCTTAAAAAGGCAATTACTGCTGGACGGTTTTTATTTTTCTCAAGCAGTATAGCAGATATGCTCTATCTTACAGTGCCGGTTGGTTTTCAAAACTACAGAAAAACAATGAAAGAGATTGCGGAAAATATTTTTAAAGGCGTAAAGATAGAATTTATCGAAGAGCCGCTTGCAGCAGCCATTGGTTATCAGGTAGCTGAAGAAAGGGATAAGATTGTCGTGCTTATAGATTTCGGAGGCTGCACCCACAATACAATGATACTGAGATTAAATATCGACGAAATTCATGTAATAGCTAAACCTGACAGAGCAAAGACGCTTGGCGGCCATGACATAGATATCTGGCTTGCAGAGTATCTATCAAAAAAGATAGGGATATCCGATAAAGAATCTACCCTCTATGACAAACTCATACTTAAAGCAGAAGAGATAAAGATAGCGCTCTCGGAATATAAGATAGCACCGTTTGAATGGAATGGGCTCGAGGTATGTAAGGTATCAAGAGATGACCTTGAGGATATACTGGCCAAACATGATTTTTATAAGATTATCGACCGTGCAATATCGTATACTATACGGAAGGCAGAAAAGATAGGCATAAGAAAGGATATGATAGAAACCGTTCTATTGACAGGAGGTTCCTCTCAGATACCTTCATTCAAAGAAAAAATAGACCACATCTTCCCTAAACTTCGTGAACAAAATGCTGTCTATGACCACAGCCCTCTGTCTGCTGTTGTACGAGGAGCAGCACTATACGGTACAAGGAATGTCATCATAGATAGACATATAGGAATGGCATATGCCGTCCGTTACACAACAAAAAATAAGGATGTCCCACATTCTTATAAACTTATATTTGAAAGCGGCGAATCTTTACCGTTAGAAAAAACCTTCAAGCTCGCACCTGCAAGGACATTAGGCATACAAAATGAAATATATCTGGAATTATTTGAAGTCCCTGAAAGTATGGTTACGAGAAGATGGGTAATGGAATCAGGTGTAGAATTTATAAAACAAGAAATAAAACAGACTAAAGATATAGAATTAAAGGGCTTTAACATTGTAACCTTGTCATTCAAAGAACCTGTAAATGAAGATGTTTATATAACATTTTGCGTTAATGAAAAAGGACATTTAACGATAAGATATGGAAAGGAAAATATAGAATTGGAAACCGGTATCAGACTGCGATAGAATCCAGCATCAAAGGGTCAAAAAATTCAACTGCATTTTTTGGGTTAAAGCTTCAATACATCAGACTAGAAAATTTTGCACTATGGCTCTCCTATCATTGCCTTTCGTAAAAATTTTACAAAGTAATCCACACCGGACCAAATGGTAAAAATAAGGGCAACCCAGAGAAAAACCATTCCTAAGGTTTGAAAATCTATTTCTAAAAATTTGTAGTGCACTAAAAGCGTTGTAACAGATGCTATCTGAAATATTGTCTTGTATTTCCCAAGCCTGCCAGCGGCGATTATAACCCCTTCAACTGATGCTATGCCCCTTAATCCGGTAACTGCTATCTCTCTTCCTATAATAAGAGCTACCATCCATGCAGGGGCCCTTCCAAGTGGTATAAGCATAACAAGACATGAAACAATCAGAAGCTTATCCGCCAGTGGGTCTAAAAACTTGCCGAAGGTAGTTTCTACCCCCATCTTTCTTGCAAGATAGCCATCTAACCAATCAGTCAGAGCGGCAACGGCAAACACAATGGCTGCAATGATGCTGTTTTTTTCATCAGTATCAGGAGATGAGAGAATCACTATAAGGACAGGGGCTGTAAGTATCCTAAATATAGAAATCATATTCGGGATATTCCATGTCTTGTATTTCTGGACAGATTTTAAAAGCTCACTTTTTGGCAAGCTCAAGATTGCTTCCCTTCATTCGGTCAGTAAGGATTCGTTGATTCAGCAGTTATTGTCGTATCAGAAGAGTTTGCTTTCTGAGGAGAAAACCTTCTACCGCGGCTCATCCGCTCATAACTATTGAGATGTTTAAATACCTTTTCAACATATTCCCGGGTCTCTTTAAATGGCGGAATGTTTTTATATTTTATAACCGTATTTTCACCTGCATTATAGGCGGCAACTACCAATCTTAAATCAGATTTGAATATTCCCATAAGACGTTTAAGATATTTTACACCGCCCTCTATATTATTCTCCGGGTCGTATATATCATTAATCCCCATATCGCCGGCAGTTGTCGGCATAAGCTGCATTAAACCTTTTGCCCCCTTTGCAGATACAGCCGTTGGATCAAAATCTGATTCTGCCTTTATAACGGCCTTTACCAGTAACGGGTCGAGGTCATGCTTCATGCATACTTCGGTTATAAGCCCATCGTACATACCCGATGACAACCTTTTGTAATCAAAATGAATCTCTCTCCATTTCAGGCGGTATTTGGGAGAGGTAGGGACATTGGAAAAATGCATAACACCTTTTTCATCTGTATAGGTGTAAATATCAGCAATTGCCTGCTGCAAACAAACACCTTCTACAAACAGAACAGCAATTAAAAACATTAAAAACGTTGTCGTAATTTTTATAAATAGCAACAAGGTATCCTCTCCCAAAAATAGACATTGATTTTTGTGGAAATTATAAATGTTTCTATAGTATAGCAAATAAAGATATTTATGCAACTCATTTGCATCACTCATTTGCACCCGCAGCAGTAAGCTCTTTCTTCAACCTACTACCCCTTGCTGTTATTTTGATTGTATCATTGCCGCCTTTTCTGTGCCCTTGTTTGGGTCATTTTCAGGCCTACTCTTCCATCTCTGATGCAGCCAGAACCATTGGTCAGGATATTGCCTGATAAAATCTTCTATAACCTTTGTAAATAATGCCGTATTCTCCAACTGGTCTGCTGCCCTATTTGCCGTGGTTTTAATTACAATTTCTTCCCCTATAATAACCTTGTGTCTATTCTCATGCCTCACAATAAAGGTCGGAACAACCGCCGCACCGCTTGCCGCAGCCAAGAGGGCAGTCCCCTTGTTGGTGCAGGCAAGCCTGTCAAAAAAATATACAAACACACCTTCGCTCCATGTAACATTCTGATCCAGCAAAACCCCTGCAATGCCTCCTCTTGACAATGTTCTAATCAGTTCTCTCATGGAACGTCCTTTTGAAATTATCCTGTTTCCGGCCATTGCCCTTACCCATCTCACAAATTCATCTACAATAGGGCTGTCTAAATCTCTTACCACTATATCCACCGGATAACCTTTTAATGCATAGAACATGGCCATTAACTCCCAGTTTCCAAAATGGCCTGTAAGAAATATAACTCCCTTTCCTTTATTGCATGCCCTCTCAAAATTTCCAAATCCTTCTGTCTCAACATATCCTGTCAAATCTTCTTTTTTAAGCCAGGGAAGCCTGAAAAACTCCATAAGGTTCATACCAAGATTTTCAAAAACTTTTTTTGCTATGCTATTTATATGGTTGGATGTTTTCTCATCTTTAAAGGAAGCGGCAAGGTTATTGATTGTAATCATGCTGTGTTTTTTATCCAGATAAAAACCAAGCCTCCCCAGAACTCTGCCAGACCATAGGGCAAATCCCAGAGGTATGTGGCCGATAAACCAGCATAAAACCTTTAAACATTGCACTATAAATCTTTGAAGCACCGTCAATGGAGTCCTGCAACTTTCTCAAATATTTCTACACCTTCTATCTCCACCTCTATATCAAGGGCATAGATTGGCAGATGTTCTATTGAAAAGCTTTTCAATTTTACAGCATCCTTCATAGTAGTAATCACCATATCCACACCCTCCGCCTCTCTGGCAATTATTTGTATATCTTTATGGGTGTATGCATAATGGTCAGGCAAGGCAATTTCTTTTATTACTGAGGCTCCCAGCCCTTCTAATGTATGCTTAAAAGATTTTGGATCCGCTATTCCGGAGAGCGCAATAACTCTTTTGTTTTTTAGAATACTTACATCCAATCTGTCGTTATCAAAAAGATTGCAAATGTTTTTTGATTCATAAGTGAAATAACCAAGGCAATGTTCTATTGCGCCATTTGGTCTGGCTTTAGCCAACCCTTTTATAAGCGAGATAAATAGTTGGCTGGCATTTTTCTCAAAGAGTGGTCTTATCCCTTTCATCAAAAAAAATGTTCCCCGTTTAAGTCCGCTAAATGGTTCCCTTAACGTACCCAATGGGAAAAGATGTCCATTGCCAAATCCCTTTCTCAAATCAATAAGAACAATATCCACATCCCTATATAGCCTTATATGCTGAAAACCGTCATCAAGGATAATAACATCGGGCTTGAATCTTTCAATGGCATAAAGACCAGTCGTGTAACGGTCTCTGCCGACTATCACAGGAATGGTTTTCAACTTTGCAGCCATCAAATACGGCTCATCTCCTGCATCCTCAGGACCTAATAGTATATTCTCTCCATCAGAGACAACACCAATATCTTTTATCTTTCCATTGTAACCCCTGCTCAGGATAACGACTTTTTTGCCTTTTTCTCTGAACTTCTCAGCAAGAAATATTGCCATAGGCGTTTTGCCGCTCCCACCTACGGTTATATTACCAATAGAGATGACCTTACAATCAAGTTTTCTGGTCTTAAACAAACCGATGAGGTAGAGGAAAAATCTAACTCTAACTCCTATACCGTAAAGAAGAGAGAAAAAGTATAATGGCAGAAAGGCAGAATAGTATAAAAAACCTTTCTCATCTCCCTGGCTTAATTTGTTATAAATTTGATTTAGTCTTTTTGCTAATCTACCCAATTTGTGCCAGTTCCATCCTTCCCTTCCAGCGCATCTTTACAATCTCCTTTAAAGCCGCATGCTCCGGCATTACAAGGGCTGGGTCTATTTTTATTATATTGAATGCCTCATCCCTAGCCTTCTGAAGTATTGAAGCATCTATTAAAAGGTTGGCAACCCTGAAATCAGGGAGCCCGGACTGCCTTGTGCCGAGAAAATCTCCTGGCCCTCGGATATTCAAATCCTCTTCTGCTATTCTGAAACCGTCATTAGTCTCTTCCATAACCTTTAATCTTTTGTAGGAATCGTCGGAGCCAATTTTATCAGCAAGGAGAATACAATACGAGTTGTGATCTCCCCTTCCCACTCTGCCCCGGAGTTGATGAAGCTGTGAAAGGCCGAACCGTTCCGCATGTTCAATTACCATAACTGTTGCATTCGGCACATCTATTCCAACTTCTATAACCGTTGTAGATACGAGTATATTTATTTCTTTTGACTTAAAGGCCTTCATAATATTTTCCTTTTCCTCTGCCTTTATCCGTCCATGCAAAAGACCAATCTTATACTCATGGAATATATCCTTCTGCAAATGCTCTGCCATCTTCGTAGCATCTCTTAAATCAAGCTCCTCCGACTCCTCTATAAGCGGATAGACAATATAGCTCTGCCTCCCTTTTGCAAGTTCTCCTCTTATAATCTTATAAACCTGATCTCTTCCATTTCCTCTGAGAGCCTTTGTTTTAATCGGCCTTCTCCCTGGCGGCAATTCATCAATAACCGAAACATCAAGGTCGCCAAAAACGGTCATGGCCAATGTCCTCGGTATCGGTGTGGCGGTCATAACTAATACATCAGGGGTCAGGGTCAAGCAGCCGGAGTCAAGTCCACTTCTTTCTTGCCCCTTGCCCTCCCTGCTTAATGCCTGCGGGGACAGGCTTACCCCTTGCCCCTTTTTTTTCAGCATTGCCCTCTGCATAACGCCAAATCTGTGCTGCTCATCCACAATTACAAGGCCAAGCTTTTTAAATTCCACATCCTCCTGAATAAGCGCATGAGTGCCTATGGCAAGGTCTATCCTCCCTGTTTTTATACCATCCAGAATTCCTGTCTTCTCAGATTTTGTAAGGCTGCCGCTTAAAAATGCAATCCTTATGCCAATGCCATCTGCGTATCTATGGATATTAAGATAATGCTGCTCAGCAAGTATCTCTGTCGGAGCCATGATTGCAGATTGATAATTATTTTCAATGGCAATGAGGCTGGCAATGAATGCAACAACTGTCTTGCCTGAGCCAACATCGCCCTGTATCAGGCGATTCATGGGATGAGGTGCCGCCATATCCCTTTTTATCTCAGAGACAACCCTCTCCTGCGCCGTGGTTAATTCAAATGGCAGCATATTTTTAAAATTTTCAACCATGGGGAGAGATTTCAAATCTGTCCCCACAGTGAACGCAATACCGCTTTCTCTCTCCGTATTGCCTTTTTTTAACGCAAGCCCAATCTCAAGACAAAACAATTCATCAAATACAAGGCTCTTTTTCGGCAGCCAGCCTTTGGACAGTTCTGGGTTAGGAGTTGGGAATTTGGAGTTGGGTTTATGGGCCTCAGCCAAAGCATTTGGCAATTCCATGAGCCCGTAACGTTTCAGCATATACGAAGGCACAGCGCCGGTTGCGCAACACACATATTCTTCAACTATCTTTCTCATTATCTTCCGCAAAGTCTTCTGATGCAAATTCCCGATTTGTGAATAGACCGGTACAATGGCATTAAAGTTAATAGCATCCAGTTCCTCATCCTTTTCGAAAATATCCACATCAGGGTGGATTATCTCTTTCTGTCCGCCAAAGCTTCCAATCTCTCCATAGACCACCAATCTCTGGGCAATCTTATATCTCTTTTTTATAAGCGGAAGCCTGTAATTAAACCATTTCAGTCTTAAAAACCCGCTCCCGTCACCCATACTAATCTCAAAGACTTTGCGCCTGCCGTAAAAAACCTCCCTCATAGCCATTATCTCACCGGAGGCAACCTCTCTTACCCCGAATCTCAATTGGGCAATCTTTTTTATCTGCCGCCTGTCTTCGTATCTGATGGGCAGCCAGTATAAAATATCTTCCACGGTCTCTAATCCTTTTTTTCTGAACACCTCACCCAGTTTCGGCCCGATGCCTTTAACTGCCTTGAGAGGAGTTGAAATTTTGGATAATCTGGTTTTTATCTCATCTAAAGAGTAGCATTCAACATTCAGCTTTCGGCTTTCAGCAAATATACTGACCACTGACCACTGATTGCTGATTACTTTAATAATTTCCAGCGCTTTTCTTATCTTATCTTTCTTTCCCTCCAGTGCCAATGAATCAAAACCTTCAAACACATTTTGAAGTTCTTTGACATTATTCTCTGATATGGGAAAAGCCAGGGCCTGACGGCAAAGATTTTGCACAAGGGGTTCAATATCCTTTACTGCAGACAGATGGGCAAAATTATCTTTTGATGCAAACAATAACGGCTTGAGAAGGTTTGAAATGATTTGAAAAAATGGATCGTGTGCGGTTGAATCCATATGAGAATAACAAGTGATAGGTCATTAGAGATTGTTGACAAACTCAACAATCTCTGATTACACAGATTAAAGATTAGATTACACCGATTAAAACTCCTTGAAATATCTGTGTAATCATTTTTTCTAATCTGTGTAATCAAGGCTGTTGATGACTTTGTCAACAGCTTCGTTAGTCAGAAGTTATAAGTAAAAGATTTCTTTGACTCTTGACTTTTGACTCTTGACTCGCCTTATGATATTCCTGTATCGGTTTTACCTTAAGCCCCTCTCTGATTAACGATGTTATACCCTGTGCCGCGGCCTTTGCGCCGGCAACGGTTGTAAAATATGGAACATTATACACGAGGGCTGAACGTCTTATTGAATATGAATCTGCCACAGACTTTGCCCCAAAAGATGTGTTTATCACCATTGCTATCTCGCCGCTCTTTATTTTGTCCACTATATGCGGCCTGCCCTCGCCAACCTTATACACAAATTCTGCATTAACCCCTTTTGCTTTCAGATGCTGCGCAGTCCCGCTTGTTGCAATGATTTTAAAGCCCATGCCCTCTAATTTCTTTGCAGCCGGTATAACCTCATCTTTATCATCATCTTTAACGCTGATAAATACTGTGCCTTTTAAAGGGAGTTTAGTCCCTGCCGCAATCTGCGCCTTGGCAAAGGCCTTGCCGAAATCCGCATCTATGCCCATAACCTCGCCTGTTGATTTCATCTCAGGGCCGAGTATAGTATCAACACCAGGGAATTTTATAAATGGGAATACCGATTCCTTGACCGATGTGTGCTGCGGCACAACCTCTTTTGTAAATCCAAGTTCTTTGAGTGTCTTGCCTATCATTACCTTTGCCGCAATTTTTGCCAAAGGCTTGCCTATGGCCTTGCTTACAAACGGCACAGTCCTTGACGCCCTGGGATTGACCTCAAGCACATATATTTCGTATTTTTCTGACCCTTGACCCTTGTTTAATCCCTCCTCAATCCCCCCTTTTTCAAAGGGGGGTATGGGGGGATTTTTTTTCACTGCAAACTGAACATTCATCAAACCGACAACATTCAACTCTTTTGCCATGGCTATTGTTTGCTTTCTTATGTTGCCAATTACCTTCGGGTTAAGAGAGTGTGGCGGTATGGAGCAAGCTGAATCGCCCGAATGAATGCCTGCCTCTTCAATATGCTCCATAATCCCGCCAATAACAACATCCTTTCCATCACTTATACAGTCAACATCAACCTCTGTCGCATTATTCAAGAACTTATCAATAAGCACAGGATGTTCGGGAGATGCCTCCACTGCCCTTGTCATATAACCTTTCAAGCTATCCTCTGTGTAAACTATTTCCATTGCCCTGCCGCCGAGAACATACGACGGCCTGACCATTACAGGATAGCCAATTTCCAATGCAATATTAATTGCTTCATCAATTGAGCGGGCCACACCGCTTTCAGGTCTTTTTAAATTTAGTTTTGTAAGGAGTTTATCAAATCTCTCCCTGTCTTCTGCAATATCAATTGAATCAGGGGATGTGCCAAGTATTTTCACCCCTGCCTTTTCAAGAGGCACTGCAAGTTTCAGGGGAGTTTGCCCGCCAAATTGGACAATAATGCCATACGGTTTTTCCTTTTCAATTATATTCATAACATCTTCAAATGTAAGGGGCTCAAAATAAAGCCTGTCCGATGTGTCATAATCTGTTGAAACAGTCTCAGGATTACAGTTAACCATGATTGTTTCAATCCCTTCTTCTTTTAAAGCAAATGATGCATGCACACAGCAATAGTCAAACTCAATGCCCTGACCTATTCTGTTCGGCCCGCTGCCGAGGATTATCACCTTCTTGCGGTTGGTAGGATTTGCTTCGCAGTCATATCTGCTTTCAGCAGAATTCAAGATTCCAGATTCAATATTCAAGGAATTTTGAATTTTGAATTTTGAATCTTATAGTATGGTTTTTCATAAGTTGAATACAGATACGGCGTAAACGCCTCAAATTCTGCGCCGCAGGTATCAACTGTTTTATAGGCAGGCAGGATACCGGCATCAATTCTTTTTTTTCTGATTTCATGTTCTTTTACTTCTAAATCTTTGCCAGAAGGAACATCGCACCTTTTGCCGCCTAACTTCTTTCCTGTTGATAGAAGCCGGGCTATTCGCCTGTCAGAAAACCCAAGTTCCTTTGCCTGCCGTAATAAATCGGAGGCAAGAGGCAAGGGGCAAGAGGCAAGATTTTTTTCTTGCTTCTGACTTCTGACTTCTGACTTCTGACTTCTGATATCCTCCTCAAACTCCACAATCTCCCTTATATTATGCAAAAACCATCTATCTATTTTTGACAACTCAAATATCTCATCAACAGTCACGCCGCATCTGAATGCATCCCCTATATACCAAAGCCTTTCCCAATTAGGCACTCTGAGTTTTTCCTTAATTACTTCTATATAATCACCGGGTTTCTCATATCTTACCGATTTCTTTATCTCAAAGCCATAGCTTCCTATCTCAAGAGACCTGAGCGCCTTTTGCAGAGATTCTTTAAATGTTCTGCCTATTGCCATTACTTCACCCACAGACTTCATCTGTGTTGTAAGGGTTGAGTCAGCCTGCGGAAATTTTTCAAAGGTGAATCTCGGAATCTTTGTGACAACATAATCAATGGTAGGCTCAAAACATGCCGGCGTCTTTTTTGTTATGTCATTCGGTATCTCATCAAGGGTATAACCCACTGCCAATTTTGCCGCAATCTTTGCAATGGGAAAGCCGGTTGCCTTGCTCGCAAGCGCGGATGAACGGGAGACGCGGGGATTCATCTCTATCACATACATCTTGCCGTTGTCGGGATTCAGGGAAAACTGGATATTGGAGCCGCCGGTATCAACGCCAATCTCCCGGATAATCTTTAACGCTGCATCACGCATAATCTGATATTCTTTATCCGTGAGCGTCTGCGCGGGTGCAACGGTTATGGAATCGCCGGTGTGAACGCCCATCGGGTCAAAATTTTCAATAGAGCAGATAATTACCACATTGTCTTTAGTATCCCTCATCACCTCAAGCTCATATTCCTTCCAGCCTATAACAGATTCTTCAATCAGCAGTTCGCTGTAAGGGCTTGCGTCAAGACCGTATTGCACCATGTCCTTGAATTCCTCGCTGTTGTAGGCAATGCCGCCGCCTGTTCCGCCAAGGGTAAAGGATGGCCGGATGATTGCAGGATAGCTCATCTCCTCCATGATGCTCTGCGCATCAGTAAGCGTCTTGGCATAACCGCTGGCTGGAACTTCAAGACCGATCCGTTTCATCGCCTCTTTAAAGAGTTCCCTGTCCTCCGCCTTTTTTATTGCCGGAAGTTTTGCGCCGATAAGTTCAACCTTATATTTTTCCAGAACACCTGACTCCGCCAAAGCCACCGCAGTATTGAGCGCGGTCTGTCCACCCATAGTCGGCAGCAACGCATCCGGTCTTTCCTTTTCAATTATCTTCTCAACAATCTCCGGCGTAATCGGCTCAATGTAGGTTTTGTCCGCAAAACCGGGGTCGGTCATAATGGTTGCCGGATTTGAGTTGATGAGCACAACCTCATACCCCTCCTCCTTCAAAGCCTTGCACGCCTGAGTGCCGGAATAATCGAATTCGCACGCCTGGCCGATGATAATCGGCCCCGCGCCGATTATTAAGATCTTTTTTATGTCTGTCCGTTTTGGCAAAGCGAACTCCTTGATTTATTTAGGATGGTGGGCTATGCCACCCTGCATAGCAATTCCAACAAATGATTATTTTATAAATTATCCCATTTGTCCTTGAAAGTGTCCAACTCCCAGTCACCTTTATTAAACTTCTTAAAGGTACATCCTATATCCAAGCTCAATCTGGGTAATTTTTTCTTGTTACCTTTCCGACGCAATACCTTTTTTTGAGAAACCTTCCATGCAGCCTTTTGAAATTCTGAAAAAGATTTGTACTTTTTAAATTTTGATGTCTTCTTCTTTTTTACTGCATTGAAGACTTGTCGAATAGACATAACAAAGTGTCCTTTGAGTTCAATCTCATTAAAAATAGAGATTATTATGTGGGTAGATGCAACAATTTCATTGGGTGATATGGCTTGGGAAAAACTTTTTGCTTTTCTTGAATGAGATTTATTTTTTGCTTCTCTTGAATAAGATTTAAGGTCAACAGCCTTTAATTCTATCTTTCTTGCAATCTCCTGAGTCCCATCTTGATTTCGCAAACATAATAAATCAAATCCGTCTCCATAATGTTCCGAAACATCCCATCCAAGATTGGACAATTTATAGGCAATTATGCCTTTTTGCATTCTCTCAAGAGCTTTCTTCCGTGTAGTTTCAATAGATAGGTTGCTATTAATTTGCATATGTCCAATAGTTTTCATTGCCTGTCATCATTGCAAAAACATCCTCCCCCTGCCCCCTCCAGAGGGGGACATGGTTCACGATAGGTCCCTGTTCTCCTTTTCCCATAACACTTTCAAATCTCTCGCTCCATGCACAAGAGCCAGAATTACAACATGTGGTCGTTCTATGCTGTAAATGAGACGATATTCTCGGATAAAAAGTTCTCTAATGTTGTCTTCGTCAAGTTCCGGAACGACACGTCCTCGTTCAGAAAGTTCATTGAGTGTGCGGCTGGCATCCAAAATTTCTTGGGTAAATGCAGCGGCGTAAAACGAAGAATCCCGCGCTATGTATTCGGCAAGAGCATCAAGGTCTTTTGTAGCTTCATAAGACCAGATTACTTTCCGAGCCATTTCGCCATCCTCTTCTCAACCTCTTCTTGCGTGTAAACTTTTCCTTCCGCAACATCCTTCAACCCTCGTTCAATCTTCTGAAGAACATAAAGATGATACTGAACATCCTCCAATGAGCAATTGTCGGGCAATCTGGCGAGAAGGTTGCTTACTTCCTGTTTTACCGTTTCCATAAAGGCTTCCTCCTTATCGTATACGAATCTCTTACGTATAGAACAGGTTTCAACCTGCTCTCGAATATTCCGGCGAAACAGAGGCTGTTCCTGAATTCATACCCCCCTTACGCAAGCCGTCCTTCCTCCATGAGCGTATAAATCTTTTTCACATCCATTCTTGAGCATCTACTCCACACGGTTTTCAGCCTTCTGAACTTCCTGATTAAAGGAAGAAAGTTTTCCGCCCCTGTCTTTCTTGCTTGCGCTGCCTCTGTCTTGATAATTGAATGGATGCTTTCCGGATAAAAGCAGAAAGCGCCTGAAAACCTGTATTCCCCTCGGAACAACAAAAGCCTGGCCTCCGCCATATCCCCCTTCTCCAGCACTGCCGCAGGAACGCCGGCCACCAGATATTTTTTCTTGCTGAATATATCCATCACCTTAACATTAGAAGCGCTCTTTCTTATAATGAATATGGAGTAGGTATAACCTAAAAAGTCTGAATATATCTTTCTATCTTCATCTGAAAGGTCATTGCTCCTTGAGAACAATATCAACGGGGTAAGGCCTTCACGCAGTTGAGGTCTTTCAAAGAGATACCAGTCAAAGAAGATGTCCAAGGCTTCTTCATATCCGTCTATCTCGCTGCCCAGTTCGCCTCCGTGAGCAATAAATTCCTGCTTTGCCTTTTTTATCTCATCCGCATACATATCGGATATAAAAGCTGTCTTCAGTCTTTCTATATACCCTTGAAATTCCACCTACCCTCCATCATGTCAACAAAGCGCCTGAATAGATACGAAGAATCGTGCGGCCCAGGAGATGCCTCGGGATGATACTGCACAGAGAAGAGTGGCAGTTTTGTATGCGCCAGACCCTCCACAGTTTTATCATTAAGATTGATATGTGTAAGTTCAGCAATACCTTTCAAGGAATCCACATTTACTGCAAAACCATGATTCTGGGCAGTGATTTCAACCTTGTTGGTGGTCAAATCCATAACAGGCTGATTCCCGCCGTGATGGCCAAATTTAAGTTTATATGTCTTTCCGCCAAGCGCTAAACCAAGTATCTGATGGCCTAGACAAATACCAAATATTGGTTTTTTTCCAATCAGCTTCCGCACATTTTCTATGGCGTAGGTAACAGCATCCGGATCGCCGGGGCCGTTAGAAAGGAATATACCGTCAGGATTCATCTTTAAAACATCTTCGGCAGATGTTGAAGCCGGCACAACTGTAACATCACACTCAACATTAATAAGATTTCGTAATATGTTTAATTTCATACCAAAATCATAGGCAACCACTTTGTAGGAGGTGCGGGGTGGGAGGTGGGAGGTGGGATAACCTTTGTCCAAATCCCAGAGTCCTTGATTCCATTTATAAGGCTCCTTGCAGGTAACCTCTTTTGCAAGGTCAAGCCCTGCCATTGAGGGAAATTTATTTGCCTTTTTAACAAGATTTGCCGGGTTTAAATCTACGGTTGATATAACCCCATTCATGGCACCGCTGTCCCTTAAATGCCTCGTAAGCGCCCTTGTATCTACACCCTGAATACCAACAATCTTATTTTTCTTTAAATAACTATCCAGCGTCTCTTTCACCCTCCAGTTGCTCGGATAAGGGCAATACTCCTTTACTATAAAACCCTCAAGCCATAGCTTATTTGATTCTATATCCTCTTCAGCCACGCCATAATTTCCTATCTGGGTATAGGTCATGGAAACAATTTGACCTTTATAGGATGGGTCGGTAAGAACTTCCTGATACCCGCACATAGAGGTATTGAAAACCACTTCGCCCATTGCTTCACCTTCTCCACCGAATGAAAAACCTTCAAATACCGTGCCGTCTGCAAGGGCAAGAATTGCTCTTTTATTTTTTGATAATGACATATAACTAATCATTCCTTTAAACTGGTAATTTGCTGGTCAATTTTCAACATACTGGCCACTCTTTATCCCAGCACCTTTTGGCACACTTCCTGATACGCCTCCTCTATCTTGCCCAGATCGCGCCTGAATCTGTCCTTGTCCATCTTCTCTTTGGTCTGTTTATCCCATAGCCTGCATCCGTCCGGAGTTATTTCATCGCCGAGCAGTATCTGCCCTTTGTGCCGTCCGAATTCAAGTTTAAAATCCACGAGGGTTATACCCCGCTCATCAAAAAACTTTGAGAGATAGCCGTTTATCTCCAGCCCCATTTCCTTTAATACATCCACCTCAAATTTCTGCGCCAGACCGAATGCCTCGATATGAAAATCGTTTATCATGGGGTCGCCGAGCGGATCGCTTTTGTAATAAAATTCCAGAATCGTCTTTTTGAGCGGCGTCCCCTCTTCAACGCCCATCCTCTTGGCAAGACTTCCTGCGGCTATGTTTCTTACAACAACCTCTATGGGGATAATCTCCAGCCTTTTCACAAGCATTTCTCTATCAGACGGCCTCTCTACAAAATGAGTCGGGATGCCCTTATCTTCAAGATATTGAAAAATCCTGGAGGATATTTTATTGTTCAATATCCCCTTTTCCTGAATAATCCCTTTCTTTTTACCGTCAAAGGCAGTAGCCTCATCCTTGAAATATTGTATCAACAAATCAGGATTATCTGTAGCATAAAGAACCTTTGCCTTGCCCTCGTAAAGTTTTTCAAGCCGCTTCATTTAAAACCTCCATAGATACAAGTCAGGAGTCAAGAGTCAAAAGGAGTTCTTGGTTTTCTTCTGACTTCTGACTTATCACTTTTGACTTTTTTTTACTAATCCTTAAACACCCTCTTAAATATATAATCAACATTCTTCACATGCCTTGAAATATCAAAACATGCATCAATCTCTTTTTTTGAAAGCCGCGCTGTAACATCCCTGTCTTTGAGCAAAGCATCTTTCAATCCCTTGACCCCTTGACTCCTCCTTGCCCCCTGTATTTCTCCCCATACCTTCATGGCATTTCTCTGAACCAGTTGATACGCATCTTCCCTGCTCACGCCCTTTTCCGTAAGGGCGATGAGGACTGTTTGGGAAAAGAGGAGGCCTTTAAGTTTATTCAGGTTCTCTTTCATATTTTCAGGATAGACAACCAAATCTTTGATAAGCCCTGTTGCCCTTGACAGCATAAAGTCAACAAGGATTGTTGCGTCAGGTGCAATCACCCTTTCAACTGATGAATGGCTTATATCCCTCTCATGCCAGAGCGGAATATTCTCCATTGCCGCGCTTGCATAGCCTCTTACAAGCCTTGCAAGGCCTGTCAGGTTTTCAGACAAAACAGGGTTTCTCTTGTGCGGCATGGCTGACGAGCCTTTCTGCCCCACAGTAAACGGTTCTTCAGTCTCCAGAACCTCTGTTCTCTGGAGATGTCTTATCTCTACAGCAAATTTTTCAATAGACGACGCAATGATGGCCAGTGTTGTAAAATATTCTGCGTGCCTGTCACGCTGGATAATTTGAGTTGAAATAGGCGCGGGCTTGAGTCCAAGTTTTTTACACGCATACTCCTCAACAAACGGCGGAATATTTGCAAATGTACCTACTGCACCGGAAAGTTTACCATAGGAAACAATCTCTTTCGCCCTCTGCATCCTTACAAGATTTCTCTTCATCTCCCCATACCAGAGCGCCATCTTGAGCCCGAAGGTTATAGGCTCCGCATGGATTCCGTGAGAACGACCTATCATCACCGTATGTTTATGTTCAAACGCCCGCTTTTTTATTGCCTCCATCAATTTCTTTATATCTGCAATAATCAAATCCGCAGCCTCTCTCAAAAGAAGGGCAAGGGATGTGTCAAGGATATCGGATGAGGTAAGCCCCCGGTGGATATATCTTGAATCAGGCCCGACAAATTCCGCAACAGAGGTCAGAAACGAGATAACATCGTGCTTTACCGTTTTTTCAATCTCGTCTATTCTTTGGATGTTAAAATCAGCCCTCGTCTTGATGTTATTGAGAGCCTTCTTTGGAATCTCACCTAGTTTTGCCCATGCCTCACATGCTGCAATCTCCACATCGAGCCATTTTTTAAATCTGTTCTCCGGCTCCCATATTTTTGCCATCTCTTTTCTGGAATATCTTTCAATCATCCTATAGTCCTTTCTCTGCGTGGCAATACACCTTTTTTTGCGTTTCCGATATTTTGGCCTTTATTCCCCCTTAATAAAGGGGGTAGGGGGGGGGTATTCCCCTTTTAACGAGTTGTCCTCAATCCATTTCCCAATGACACTTACCACACCTTCTATATTCTTCTTAACATCTCGATCAAAAAATCTCAAAACACTCAAACCTGTTGCCTCAAGCCGTTTCTGCCTTTTCAAGTCAGCATCTGCTTTTTCACTATGGCTCTCACCATCTATTTCTATTACAAGTTTTAGTTTGCTGCAATAAAAATCAACAATATACTCATCTATCGGTTTCTGCCTCATGAATTGATAGCCCTTTATCTTTCGGGCTTTTAACTGATTCCACAGCAGCGCTTCAGATAATGTGCTGTTGTTTCTGAGCTGCCTTGAAAAGGATTTCAATTTAGGGTTATAGCGGATTTTCACAACAACCCCCTGGCCATCCTGTAGTTTATTCCCCCTTAGAGAAGGGGGCCAGGGGGTTGCCATTACTTTGCTGCATGGCCTGTTACAACCCCCTTTATGCCCCTTTATTAAGGGGGATTTTTTTATTAAGGGAAATTTTTACAGCAAACCGTTTGCTTGAAAAGGCCAACTCAACTACTAATTACCAACTTGTCATATTAATTCTCATACATATCCATGTTGCTTTTCCCTAAATTACAATCAGAGCAAAGTGTCTGTAAGTTTTCTAAAACTGTCTCGCCATTTTTAGACCACGGTATAATATGATCAACATGCAGAGTAATTCCAATATGCGTAGCTGGAGAGCGACCATCATTGACACATTTAAAATTATCACGTCTCATTACGAGAAAACGAAGTCTTAAATTAATGTCTCGTTTAGTTTTATGAATGTAAGGTTGATTTTTCGTTTCGATTTCTTTAACCTCTTTTAAAATTTCATTGTCTTCATTTTCTTGAATATGTTTTTCTGCATTTATGAATTCAACGAATGATTCCAAAGCCTTTCGCCATGTTCGAAATTTATTAATATAAGGTCTTTCGGAATATTTTGAAAAAGGTTTTATCATGTCTCTTCTGCCGGGCTGCCTTCCAAGTTTAATCCAAGTTTCTTCAAGATTTTTATATAATTCTTCCTCTGTAATATTTTGCTGAACAGTCACTTCTAATCCTATTTTGATTAAGGCATTGTTCCAACCTAATCGTTCACCAATCGTTTGAGTAGTGAATTTCCCTTTATTACTATAACTACTTTGAGTCAACCTCTGAGGGGCTATTTCTTTGGCAACTCTTTTCATGTCTTCAAGCAATTCTTCATCTGTAAGATTAGATTTCCGAGTTATTTCTAATCCTGCTTTTCCTAAAGCATTATTCCAACTTCCAAATCTTCTTGCAATAGTCCCTCCAGAAAATCTTCCCTTTCTATCATAATCCCTCATTTTAAGCTTTTCTGTTTTTAGCTCTTTGGCTATTTTTATAAGATCATATAATAATTCCTTATCAGTAGCATTAAGGTTATATGGCTTAAGTTCAAATTTCATTGTCTAAAGGGTTGACGCCAACTCCTACACTTCAGCATTGCGATACTTACCATCCCAGGATGATAGACGCAATGCGGAATTACAACTTTCAATGTCCCATAACTGCTTCAACCATAAATACTAACGCAAAACCGGATAAAACAGATAGTATCACATTTATATTAAACTTTTTGTGCGCCTCAAGCAATAAGTCGCCCACACCTATATAAATGAATGCCCCTGCAATAAATGCAATAACAGGTTCGTGAAATGTCTTTGGGATAAAGACTGCTATGTATGCGCCGACAGGATAAGAGACTGCCGCAAATAGGATGGGCAAAAGCATCTTCCTGGTACTGTAACCAAGACCCTTCATAATAATGGTTGATGTAATATCCTGCGGTATCTCGTGGATGATTACCGCAACGGTTATTACAAGCCCCAGATGGGGGTCGGTAAGGTATCCAACTGTTATAGCAACACCATCAATGATATTATCCAGAGCCATTCCAAATATGGAAACCATATTCATACTGTGCTGCTCGCATTCCATCTCTCCACATGAATGAAGCACTGTAAGTTTTCCAATTACATAGAATGAAAGAAAACCGAGGACAAGTGTCCATGTATTATTTTTAAGGTTTGTCTCAGGAAGGAGGTCCAAAAAAACTGTGGCGATAACGACCCCTGCAGAAACAGCAATGATGTAGCGAATACCTTTGAAATCAATAAAAAGCGGAAGCAAACCTGCTATAAGCGTAACAAAGCCGGCAAATAATCCGTATAAAACATAATTTTCAATCATTTTTATAGCTCATTTTATGATAGGATTGAGCTATCTAACTAACATAAAATTATTTGATATGCAAGAATTTAAGGTCACCCAAAAATAGACTTTGATTTTGTACGAGCTCGCACAATTTCAAATATCATCTACAGCACACTGTAAGGCATAAAACCTTCTGATTTTGATGGAATATAACAAATCGGTAGGATGAAAAAACAACTTTTCATCCTCTTATAGATTATAATAGGCAATAGCTGCACTTTTAGGTTCGGAATATCTTGGCTTGAACAGAATGCTAGCCGCAACCCTGTCTACTTTCAACTGCGGGTAAAAAAGATATATAGAAGAAAATGAACTGCCCTGGGCAAAACCGCATGGTATCTAAATCAAAACAACTTTAGTCGTATGCCGTCATTCCTGCGAAAGCAGGGATCCAGGAAAACAAAAAAACCGGATTCCGCATCAAGCATGCCCTCGACTTGATCGGGGGTATGGAATGACAGAAATAATGAGGCCCTATAGCAAGACTATAAAAAAATAAGAATTTAATTGATCTTATTATAGATGACTTCACCGAGAACTCACAGAGGCTATCTCTTTAAATGTAATTTTATATTTTAACTCCTTTTGACCAGCAAGCCACTCTACTCCCTTGCCATCAATCTCTGCATAGGGATACATAAAGCCATAAGATAGCGGCGCTTCTTTCTGTGCAGGGCTCAGGTAATAACCCTTTGTCCCTCTGCTCAGAACAATCCTGTATTCGTCAACTGCGCCAATGTAGTAATCCCGATACTCTTTTGTTTTTGCGTCCTTTAATTCCAGTTTTCCTGTAAGCATAGCCTTTCTCACATCAGCAGGGTCAACAGGAACCCAGCCGTAGCTCGGCATATAAAACTCGGCCCAGCAGTGGTGTCCACCTGTCATATCCTCCTCAGGCTTTTTCCCAAGCCTCAAACCCCAGACCTCCCTTGCAGGCACGCCCGCTGCCCTTGCAAGGGCTACGTATACGCCGCTTATATCAGCACATTTACCGCTCTTTTCCGCAATGATTCTTTCCACATCTCCTGTGCCACACCCCTTGATATCGGGGTCTCTGAAGGTATTCTCAATAACCCAATCATAGATAGCCTCTGCCCTGGCCTTTATGGTTTTCCTCCCTTTGGTAATTTTCATTGCTATTTCTTTAATTTTACCATCTGTTGGTATGAACTGGGAGCCTTTGACATATTCTTTAATCTCAACAGGCATGCCGGATTCCTGTGAAGGAACTTTTGCAGGAAAATCCTTTTTAACCCTTTCTACGGCTGATGCCTTGAAAGATAATTTGAGAGTCCTCTCTTTTACAGATTGAGTCCATTCTGCATAAAGGGCCATATCGCCCTCCTGCTTCTGACCATATATGCCGCTTTTGGAAAAATTGCCGTCAATCTTTACATCCTCTATGGTTTGTTCATTATCCGATATAGGATACGGCAGCCATAGTCTCACATCCTGAGAGTCTTCAGGTGCATCAATATTTATTTCAAATATAACCTCCCCCTGCCTTTCCTTTGCATATGCAATGCCCAAAATAAAGGGCATTATCGTTAATGCAAGAATAATCTTTTTAAGCATAACTACCTCCCATGTTATAGTGGACTATAAAAATAAGTAGATGTAGTTTGCCCGACCCAACCTTCGGTTGGGTACCCCGTGGGCGTATTTTAAAATCGCCGATAAATCGGCAGACTACAAATTTATGTTACTTATCATATCATTTAAATTAATATAGAAATAGCAAATATGTCAAATTGATTTTTTGAATATAAAATGGGTTTTCTATTGATCGGAGGTTAGTAGAGTAGCTGGGTATTTTTCAGTGCAAATTTAAAAGATTGTTTATGAATGCCTGGCAAATTGGGGATATGGCCCTTGCCTTATCTGTAGCTATATAGAAATGCCGTGAGATATTAAAACCATTAACAACGGATATTTTTCTCAATGTTTTGCGCGGTATTTCATCTTTTACGGCAAATCGGGAAACAAATGAGATACCAATGCCAGCCCTGACAGACTGCTTGACTGCCTCGGTAGAGCCCACCTCCGCTGCTATATTTAGCTCTTCTATGTTGATGCCGTTCTTTTTTAAGGTTTGTTCCAATGCCTTTCTTGAGCCAGAACCCTTTTCTCTCATGATAAGAGGCAATTTTTCTAAATCTCTTATACCTACCTGGTTTCTTATTCCTTTAAAATGTTTAGTAGGGGCAACAAGCACAAGTTCATCTTCTATAAATTCTCTGCTATCTATTCTTTCATTGACTGGCTTTGAGCCAATAACACCAATTTCTACAGTGCCATCCATTATCATATCAATTATATCCTGAGTATCACCAAGTTTCAGGGTTACTGCAACATCAGGATGCGCCATTTTGAATTTAGCAATATATTCCGGCAAAATATATTCTCCGGGTATTGTGCTGCCGCCGATAATCAGGCTGCCCTTTACATTTCCCATAAATTCATTGAGTTCCTGAATTGCATTGCTTTTAAGCTTTACAATCTCCTTTGCATACCTGTATAAAATCTCACCTGCCTTTGTTGGCAGGACATTCCTGCCGAGGCGGTCAAGGAATTGTATTCCGGCCGCATACTCAAGTGTCTTTATGTGATTGCTTATTGTAGGCTGAGTCAAAAAAAGCTCTGAGGCGGCTTTTGAAAAACTCTTTAGCTCAACAACCTTGCAGAATATTTCAAGAAACTTAAGTTCCATAATTAATATTGTAAATGGTGAATTTAAGTATATTACTATTTTTCAATTCAAAATTTGCATATGGAGCAAGGCTCATTACCCTCTCGGATGACTTTTCTTATGAATTGATTTGAGTTGTTCTGTCTTTACATGGGTATATATCTGTGTAGTGGAAATATCTGAATGACCGAGCATTGTCTGGATAGACCGTAAATCCGCTCCTCTTTCCAATAGGTGCGTTGCAAAAGAGTGGCGCAGCGCGTGGGGCTTTACCTTGTTTTTTGAAATCCCTGCAAGCAAGGCATATCTTTTTATAAGCGCCCAGAATGCCTGCCTTGTAAGCCTTTTGCTCCTTGAGGTTACAAAAAGATATTCGCTCATTCTATTTTTTAAAAGCATTGACCTTGATGAGTCAATATATTTTCTTATATATGCCATTGCGGTTTCGCCAAGAGGCACAATCCTTTCTTTAGAAGCTTTGCCATACGTAACAATGTATCCTGTCTGAAGGTTTAAGTCGTTTAGTTTTATAGAAATCAGTTCAGTAACCCTCACTCCAGTTGCATAAAGGGTTTCAAGCATTGCCTTGTCTCTCAAACCCAGACAATCTTCCGTTTTTGGCATTTCCAACAGCCTGCCAACTTCTTCAATACTTAACACCTCCGGAAGTCTTGAGGCAAGTTTTGGCATATCCACCCCGGCGGTGGGCATGGTTAATATTTGATTGTTCCGCATGAGAAATTTATAGAACATCCTGACGGCAACCAGATTTCTGGCATAAGATCTTGTTGAAATATTATTTTGTTTGAGCTTAGAGAGGAAAGAAACTATATGGGAAGGATTTGCCTTAAACGGCGATATGTTGCCAGATTCCAGAAACGATATGTATTTAATAATATCTCGGCTGTATGCCTCAATAGTGTTTTTTGAAAGGCCTTTTTCAACGGTTAAGTGGTTGAGGAACTCATCAAGCAGTCTGTCTGATTCTTCCATGAGTAAAGGTTAAGGTCAAGGCTAAGGTTAAGGTCAAGGTTAAAACCAGTTTTTCTCAACCTTAATCTCAGTCTCAACCTGTTTTTCAAAAATATACCATGCTTTCTTTCTTAAACTCCTGCGAGCTAAAAAGAAGTTTATACTCTTTTATCCCTGTTGCCTCTGAAATCTTTTTGGCTACTTCATAACAGTCTTCTTTTGTCCTGCCGTGTATCATGGTAAAAAGATTATATGGCCAGCCCTCAAAAATCGGTCTTTCGTAACAGTGGCTCACCTCTTTAAAAGTCGCCATGATTTTACCGGCCCTTTCTCTGTCAGCATCCGGCACAATCCATACACCCATGCCATTAGCGGTTATTCCTGCTTTTCTGTGGCGGATTGCGGCGCCAAATCTTCTGATATATCCCTTATCAAGAAATTCATTGGCCTTTTTTATAAACTCATCCTCGGATATGCCAACCTTTTTAGCAAGGATTTCAAACGGGCTAGGTTCCAATGGTATGTCATCCTGAATCGCTGTGCATATAGCCTTATCTATATCTGTCATTGCTTTCTTGCTCATGAGTCCTGACCTCCAGAGTTATGAATATATTTAACATACCATAAGTATAAACATATAGCAACCTGCCCTTTTACAGCATACCCCCCGCTTAAAATGTTTTGATTTTTAGAAAGAGATACGTTAAAATATCCACCATTCCACCGAAATGCGTGGAAAAGAGAATAAAATAACAGGAGGTTTCAAATGGGTGATTGCGGAAGCTGCTCTACTGGTGCAGGACCTTTTTCAGAAGGCTTGGAATTGGTTGAGTTTGTCTATAACGCACATGGAGGCGGTGTAAGAAATGCCCCTATCCCAGGTGGGGGATTAGATGCTAAATGCCAGGGCTGTGGCGAAAAGTTTGTTATGAAAACCTTTGTGGCTAAATGTCCGAAATGCGGCGGTGTACATGCTGTATCTCCGCCACGATGTGAAGACCCTGCAAATATCCAGTTTGCAGGCAAAGGGTATAAACTGCCGGAATAACAGTCAGAAGTCATAAAAAGTCAAAAGTCAGAAGCTAAAAACCTACTGCTTCTGACTCTTGACTAATGACTGTTCTTTTATATCCAGAATCTATACCAATAGAACTTTAAAAACTCTACAGCTAACAGAATGGGTCCTCTACCCCTCCACCATCTCCTTTCATCAAAATTCGGGGTTGAAATAGGATAAAGATGTATATCTACCTCTGCAGGCAATATACGGCGGAAAATATAGGATGCCCTTTTCATGTGATAAAACGAGGTTATAAGGATTATTGATTTTATATTCATGATTTCAATAATCTTTTTTATCTCTTCGGCATTCTCGTATGTGCTTGTAGAATTTTTTTCTAAGATAACTCTTTTTGTGTCTAACCAAATCTGCCTTTTAGATGGATGCCCAGCCCTTTTAAAAAATATGGATTCAAAACTTGCATCTTTATCCACGCCAGCAATTATAAGATAGGCTGCCATTCCTTCTTGAAAAAGCTCAAGACCATTGTCAAGCCTACCACGGCCTCCAGTAAGTACAACTATTGCATCTGCCTTGTTGCCATCCTCTTTGTATTCAGCAGTATCTTTTGCAAAGTCCAGATACACTAATAATAGCAGCGACAAAACCACAAAGCATATGATAAGAAGGACGATCCTTTTCCCTGTCATTTTATCCCTTAACCATAAAAATCAATGCCTATTTCTGGGCCTTAAGAATATTCTGCCAAAAGAAAAGGTTGTTGAAAAGATATATATTTGCACCGAAAGTTGTCATTTCCACGAAACTTGTCCTCGTGAAGACGGAGAACTGGAATCCATAAGGTGTTTATTTTACAACAACTAGATTCCCGATAAAAACTTCGGGAATGACATAGAGAGAGTTTTTTAACATCCTGATTAGAAGCATTTTATAAAAACACTTGCAATCGGCTACAAGATATGGTAAACATTTTAGATTATTATTCTACGGAGGTTGTAGACATGTCTATGGTTTGTGCAATATGTGGTAAAGGCCCTGATTTTGGCAACAATGTAAGCCATGCAAATAATAAGACTAGAAGACGCAGAAACCCTAATCTTCAGACAGCAAGGGTTATTTACAAGGGGCAAACAAAAAGGATACGTATCTGCACTAGATGTATGAGGTCTGGTGCTGTAACAAAGGCAGCATAACAACAGTGAAAAGTGGTCAGTGTTCAGTGATTAGTAAAAAAACAACTCGCTACTGATCGCTCAACACTCAACACTTAGCCACAGCTATTGCATCTATCTCAACATCAACACCTTTTGGCAGATTGCTTGCCTCTATAGTTGCCCTTGCAGGAAAAGTGGCTGTAAAAAACTCACCATATATCCGATTCATATCACCAAAATCTTTTAAATCCTTTAGGTAAACAGTTGTTTTTACAACATCGCTAAGACCAGCGCCGGCACCCTCAAGGATACTGTTTATGTTTTTTAGAACCTGTCTGGTCTGCTCTACGATATCTCCTTTTACAATTTCACTTGTAGCAGGATCTATTGGTATTTGGCCTGAAACAAATATAAAACCATTTGCCTTTACAGCCTGTGAATATGGCCCTATTGCCTTAGGAGCATCATTAGTATTTATCACCTCTTTTTTCATAAAATCTCTAGAAATATGCAATACAAAATGCGAAAGTCGAAGGTCAAAATAGAAAAATTGAATTCTACATTTCCACCTAAATATTCTGCAGTTCATCTACTCCCAAAATATTTATCTGGCTCAAATCCCTGCCAGGGAAAAAAGACTTGAGATGTTGTAGTATAACATGCTTCGGGGCAAAACTTGCAAGAAAGACATCTATCCTCTTATTTGATAGTTTCCTTATTGTTTCAAGAAATTCAAGCTGATGCTCCTTTTCTTTGATATAAACCTTGACCTTTACCTCATACGCCTCTCCATGCTGCGCTATGTAGTCCCACACACCTATGTCAACCTTTTGTCCCTCATCTTTGGTTCTGTCTATATGGCTGCTCCAGCCGTCTATAACGACAAAACATTCTTTTCCAACTTTAACTTCCGGCTTTGAGGCATACCTCTCCTTTATCCTATGATAGACATATGATTCTGGAATTACACTCCTATGTTTACCAAGCTTATCCCACCCTTCGTATGTCTGGACAAAACCAGAGTAAAGTGAAAACAAGTGTTTAAAAAATGTAAGATAATTAGTATCGTGGTCAAAACTTTTTCGCTTGATCCATGCTTTGACCTTATCAGGAAGGTATTTGACATCAGGCAGGTTTATGAGGTCTTCTTCTTTATAGCAAAAACATATTATAGATGCATAATTATGAAAATCTTGTTTTCGTTTATCCAAAAGAATTGAAATAATTGCTTTTATATCCGGATCGTTCTCCATGGCTTCTATATACCTAAGAGATCTTTCATCAACCGGAAAGTCTACATGCAAATCTTTATCCCTCCTTTTAGATTGACGAGGCTGGATATTTGGGGGCAAGAATGATCGGGTTAAACCCCATTCTGTCAGTAAGATAAGCAACAGCAGCCGATGTGTGCGGTAAACATTGATTTACAAGAAAATTCGCGTTGCCGTTATCTCGTAGCGGGGTCTTTATTTGCGATGCCCTCATTTCATCTTTAAGGAAGACAAAACCAATTACCACTATCTCTATATCAAACGGTCCCTTGCCACTACCAAACGAAACCTTGTCTTTGACAACCACAGAAAATCTCTTGTTGGCTTCACGTGGGATATCAAAGGAATACCGTACCTTCCTTTTCATCTCTACATTCCTTGACTTTGCATTCGATACAAAAGCAGGGTTCCTGTTTGCACATATTTTCTTCAATAGGAAATCAATACCTTGGATTTTCTCTTTAATGTGCAAACATTAGCTCCTTATCCTTGCCCTGTCAGAAGGCCGCGATGATAAAGCCACTGCTTTATCATCAGAAGAGTTTGGCTTTTTTGAAGTAAGTTTTCTAACTGGGTCTGAATAAATCCTTTTGTTTTTGCCTTTTAAAAGTCGGTTGCCTTCTGTTGGATTTGCTCTGGTACAAGGGAAATAGCCTTCTTTTGCTGTTTCCGGCACTAGTTGTGCATTAAGATTAATACGGTGGTCAGAATGTATCTTTTCAAAGTGAAAAAGTTCTGAAAGAGATTGTTCACTCCAAAAAGGTTCAGTATAGTTATTCCATTCACCTCTCGCCGTTTTAATAAGGCCGAGATGTTTTAAATCCTTTTCATAATAATGGGGAATTGAAGATAGCCATATTGCATATTCACTATGACTGGAATCTTTCATATCCTGTAAGGAAGATAAAAGGTAATCGCCTGTATGAGCTATTTTTGTTAAATCTTCCAGGGTTTTTATATCTACTGAATCTATAATTTCTTTTAACCGGCTGGCTGCATTCTTAAAAATGGACTCCGCCTCTTCGTTATGAGAAATAATAGTCTTTACTTTAGCCATTAAATCTTCGTCTGATAGATCTATTGCTGTAATATTTTCTTTTATCTTGGCTTTTTCCCTTATCAATGAATTAATATGCGAAAGATATTCCAAACAAAAAATCCCTACAACAACATTCACAGCCATTCGTGCCATGAACTTTTCAGATTCTTTATCAATATGCCATAGAGTTGCAACCTTGTCATAGACGATATTAGACAGACTATGAACAAATCTTTCCTTTATAATTTGTTCTAATGATTTATCTAGCTTCTGATTATTATTTTTTATGGATGGCATGGCTCTGTATCAGTAAATCACAAATACTATGCGCTCTTTTTGATGATAAATATAAGAGAAGGGGTGAAGCATGTCAAGATTAAAGGAAACTCCAAAATCCGATTTAGGATTTTGAGTAAACCTGTCATCACTCTGTTATCTTGACCGTCATATCAACCCTTTCATCCGGAAGATCTCTTGAATCTCTGGGAAGATTGACAATCTTATCCACTGCCTCCATTCCTTTCACAACCTCGCCAAAGACAGTATACTGGTTGTCAAGAAACGGAGAATCTTTAACAACTATAAAAAACTGAGACCCGGCACTATCAGGATGTTTTGCCCTCGCCATTGATACTATACCCCTCTTATGGCTTATCGTATTAAATTCAGCCTTTACATTGTAACCCGGCCCGCCGGTGCCATAAATATTCTTATCCGGCCCCTTTGTATTAGGATCACCTCCCTGAATCATAAAGCCGGGTATAACCCTGTGGAATATGGTGCCATCATAAAAGCCTTCCTTACCAAGTTTTATAAAGTTTTTCACATGATTTGGAGCAACATCCGGATAAAATTTTATCTCAATGCTGCCGAATTTTGTTTGAAGCACCGCATGGACGTTCTTTAATTTTTCCATTTTACTGTCTCCTTTGGTTTTTTCTGCTGAAAGACATATAGCATAATATGTAAAAATAAGAGATGGTATCATGAGAATTACCACCAGCAATCTGCTAACAATATCTTGATGTCTCTGAAACATAGATGCTCCTTCTTAAAAATAGATTTTGTTTTTTTGTAAAACCGGTTAAAAATCAGGGTGGCGCTTTAGATCCCATCATCGCTATCATATTTTACCCAGTCCAAAAAGCGGGGCTTTCTTTCTAACGAGGTAAAATAGTTAAGGGCCTTATCATTATTTTATGATCATTGCGATAGATTTAGTATTGTTATATATATCATCTGATAAAAGAAATCAATAAGTTTTACACTACCAACCATATAAATCTCAGTCTTTAAATTCTACTTTTACTTGCCAGTACATATTCCATCTGCTATATTTAGTAAACTGCAAACATGAAAAAAAGATGGTATAAAAGTAAACAATATTAGGGTTTACCCACAACAAAAAAAGACTTTGCCTTTGGCCGAATTTATCGGAGGCAGTCTTATCTAAAAAAAGAGGAACTAACATGACTGAAAAGATAAAAAATTTTATTAACGGTAAATGGATAGATTCAGCTGATGGAAAGACCCTTAAAAGCATCAACCCCGCAGATACATCGGACACAATAGGCATTATTCCTCGTTCCGGTCAAAGTGATATAGATGCAGCCATCTCTGCGGCCAGCAATCTATACAATAAATGGCGACTTATCCCCGCTCCCAAGAGGGGTGAAATTATCCTAAGGGCCGCAGAAATGCTTAACAAAAGAAAGCAGGAATTAGGCACGCTTGTTACGCGTGAAATGGGCAAGGTATTGGCAGAAGGCCTCGGGGATGTGCAGGAGGCAATAGATATGGCATACTACATGGGTAGCGAGGGGCGAAGACTTTCAGGTGAAACCGTGCCATCTGAATTGCCCAATAAAGACTGCAAATCCATCCGTGTTCCAATCGGCGTTTTTGCCATGATTACGCCGTGGAACTTTCCTACAGCCATACCTGCATGGAAGATATTTCCTGCGCTTGTCAGCGGCAATACGGTTGTATTTAAACCATCAAGCTATACGCCTGTATGCGCTACAAAATTGGTAGAAATACTTGTTGAGGCAGGTATTCCAGACGGCGTTTTAAACCTTGTCCACGGAACAGGGGAAGAAATCGGTGAATATCTTGCAACACATCCAAAGGTTGACGGCGTTTCTTTCACAGGGTCAACTGCTATTGGAGAGAAACTTGCAAAGATGTGCAGTACCTTGGATAAAGAGATCTCTTGTGAGATGGGCGGCAAAAACGCCATTATTGTTATGGATGATGCAATGCTTGACCTAGCTGTTGAAGGTGCAATCTGGGGAGGCTTCGGCACAACAGGTCAGAGGTGCACGGCGGCAAGCCGGGTGGTAGTACATGAGGCAGTTTACAATAAGTTTCTTAACATGTTCACAAAAGCTGTTTCAAAGTTAAGGCTCGGTAATGGCCTTTTAAAAATAACTGATGTGGGGCCTGTAATAAATAAATCGCAGATGCAGAAAATATTAAACTATATTGAAATTGGCAAGAAAGAAGGTGCAAAGCTAGTTATCGGAGGCACGACATATAAAAAAGGGGTGTGTGCCAACGGTTATTTCATAGAACCAACCATATTTGCCAATGTAAAACAAAAGATGCGAATTGCACAGGAAGAGATATTCGGCCCTGTTGTATCTGTAATAAAGGCACATGGGTTGGAAGATGCCATAAGAATTGTAAACGATGTGAAATACGGCCTTTCATCTGCAATATACACGCAAGATGTGAACAACTCTGCCGTTGCAGAAAGGGATTTAGATACAGGGCTTGTTTATATAAACGCATCTACTATCGGCGCTGAGATTCAACTGCCTTTTGGCGGCACAAAAAAGAGCGGGCTTGGCCACAGAGAAGCCGGTGGAAGAGGCGGGGCAATTGACATGTTCACCAAGTGGAAGGTAATTTACAGGGACTTTAGCGGCAGATTACAGAAGGCACAGATTGATAAGGAGTGAGTGTGTATTTTGTTAATAAAAATACTTTATATAAACGGCATTGAAACTTTCTGGGGTTTTACAAAACGTTGCCTTGCTAAATTCAATGGGTTAAGCAAATCTTTGGAATTTATTTTTGAAAATGTTAAAACCTACATATTAAAAGGCATTGCCATTGCGCGACAATGCCTTTCAGCCTTTTAAAAACATAACCCAAGGCTTCTAATCCTTGAGTTTATTTGTGTCCTTATTTCTTTTCTTCTTTTTTCTCTTCTTTCTTCTCTTCTTTCTTTGCTTTCTTTGCCTTCTTTACTTTCTTTCCTTCTTTTTTCTTAGCTGGCTCTGCTGCTTTAGTTGGCTCTGCTGCTTTAGCTGGCTCTGCTGCCTTCTTCTCTTCTGCCGCAAAGGTCATGCCGCTAAATACTACAGTAACTGTTAATGCTACCAAGAGTACCAAAAATTTCTTCATGAATTTTCACCACCTTTCCATTTTTTAAAGATAGAAACAGACGGAATAACCGCCATGCTAAATCAATATTACTTCTTTTCTTCTTTCTTTGCTGGCTTTATAACAGTTACCTTTATCTTATCGCCAACCTTTACATCTTTGATATCCTTGGCCTCCTTGCCAACAGTAATGTTGGAAGCATCGCTGATGGATATTATAACTTCACCCTTTTTTGTCTTAACAGTTACTGTCTTTGCCTTGGCATCAATTGCTGTTACTTCACCCTCTCCCTTTGTAACTGCCTTAGCGGCACACGGATTTTTCATACCGCAGGGATTCTTTGCTGCGCAAGGATTTTTTGCCTCTGCTTTGGCTGCTGGCTCTGCTGCCTTTTTCTCTCCTGCAAAGGCCATACCGCTCACTGCTACAGCAATTGTTAATGCTACTAATAATGTCAATACTTTCTTCATGAATTTTCACCCCCTTTCATTGAGTAAGTTTTCATGAAGATTTATGCATTAATTATGCCAATATAAATTATATAAGTAAAATCAAGAAGTTGGTTGGTGTAACAGAATTATATTCTCCTTCTTACTACCTTATTTGGAATATCCGCTGCCTTATTTAAGGTATCCGGTTAGTTTTTCTGTATAGTTTCTGATTCTCTTTTGATGCCAAATTTGTTTAGCCTGTACTGAAACGTTTTGTAACTCATACCAAGGAGTTGAGCTGCCTTTGCAATAACCCAGCCTGTTTTTTCCATAGCCTTTATTATCAATTCTTTTTCCAATTCCTTAAATGATATCCCCCCATGTGGAATATCTGGTATTCCAAAATCTATTCTGTTAGTTTGATAAACTCTGTTAGTTTGATAAACCTGATTGGCAACCTCATGCGGAAGAAGATTTGCATCTATCTCGGCACCATCGTCAGCAAGCAGTATCGCACTCTCTATTGCGGATTCCAGCTGTCTCACATTGCCGGGCCAGTGATAATTTATAAGCAGAGCCATTGCATCTTTTGAGATTCTTGTCATCTTCTTATTGAGGGTTTTGGTGTGTTTTTTTATAAAATGGTCGGCAAGTTCAGGAATATCTTCTGACCTGTCTCTGAGTGCAGGCAGTTTAACGGCAATGACATTTAATCTGTAGAAAAGGTCTTCTCTAAACCTCCCCCTTTTTATCTCATCCTCTAATTTCTTATTGGTAGCTGCAATTATCCTTGCATATATTTTAATATTATCTTTCCCGCCAAGCCTTCTTATCTCTCTTTCCTGAAGCACCCTGAGGAGCTTTGCCTGTAAGGTAAAAGGTAGTTCTCCTATCTCATCTAAAAAAAGCGTGCCTCCATTAGCTGTTTCAAAGAGCCCTATCTTTCTTGCATTTGCCCCTGTAAATGCGCCTTTTTCATATCCAAAGAGTTCGCTTTCTAATAATGTTTCTGGAATAGCGGCACAGTTTACTGCCATAAATGGGTTATTCCTTCTTTGGCTGTTGTAATGAACGGCCTTCGCTATAAGTTCCTTGCCTGTTCCACTCTCTCCATATATGATGACTGTAGAATTGCTTGCGCAGACCTTTTTTAAGATTCTGAATACATCCTGCATAACCCCGCTTTTGCCGACTATGCTGTCTAAAGCAAATCTCTCTTCCAATTGTTCTCTTAAAATAGTATTTTCTTTTAAGAGATTTGTTTTCTCAGCTGCCTTTTTTACAACAACCAGCAGTTCGTCTATATCAAAGGGTTTGACCAGATAATCAAATGCCCCAAGTTTCATTGCCTCTACAGCAGAATTAATGGTGCCGTGAGCAGTCATTATTACAACGCTTGCAGTGGTTTTCTCTTTAAGAATATTCTGCAGAAGTTCAACTCCATTCAATCCAGGCATCTTCAAATCAGTTAAGACTACATCAAAGGGAGCCTCTTTAAAAAGCCTTAATGCCTCTATGCCGTTGGTACTGGTTAAGACCTCATAACCCTGATTGGCAAGGATTGTTTTTAAAATGTCCCTTTGCCCCTTTTCATCATCAACTACCAGTATATTGCCTTCCTTCATCTGTTCTCCTTTATTTAAATGTAGCATTGTGGTCTATTTCCAACTAAGTCGTTGCCTGTAAAAGGCAGTGCTATTAACACAAACGCAATAAAATAAATAAAATGACATCGTTTGGTAGCCGCACCATTTATGGGTGCATAAATAGCGCAGGCCAAAGCCCGCGGCTATCCACTAATGTAACAATTTTTTGTACGTTTGTATTAAATTGGAAATTCTACTGACACAGTAGTGCCATTTCCCTGCTTGCTCTTTATGTCAATCCTTCCTTTGTGTTCTTCTATAATTCTTTTGGTAATAGCAAGCCCCAATCCAATCCCGGCTGTTTTGGTTGTGAAGTATGGTTCAAATATTTTTGTCAAGTGATCCTCCGCAATCCCCTCTCCCGTATCTTCCAGTTCTACCGTAATAAACCCATTGTTTAAGGCAGTTGTAACTGACAGTTTGCCGCCGCAAGACATTGCCTGGATTGCGTTCAATGTTATATTCACGAAACATGCCTTTATTTGCTGTCTGTCAAGGTTTACGGCTGGAATATCTTTTGAAAAGTTTGTTTTTAACTCCAATTGCTGCTCCCTGATTCTGCAATCAGCAATGGCAAGCACTTCTTGAATTATATCTTCAACAAAAAATCTTTCCAGTCTTAATGTAAGAGGTTTGCCGTAATCCAGAAAATTATCAATCATGTTGTTAAGCCTGCTGATCTCCGCCTTGATACCTGATACCAAACCATGAAACTCTTCTCCTTTTTTAGAATCCTCAGGCTGATATTCATTTTTTAAATAGTCAATGCTTAAATTTATAAAGTTCAACGGATTTCTTATTTCGTGGGCTATGCCGGATGCAAGCTGCCCTATTTTGGAAAGATGCTCAGCCGCATTAAGCTTTTCTTCCAGCTTTTTATTTTCTCTCAAGCCCTTAACCATCTCATTAAAATTTTTCGTCAGGTTGCCGATATCACCACTTCCACTAACCTCAGGAATTTCCTGCAGATCGCCAGCTGTAATCCTTTGCGTTGCCTTTGCCAGATTGTTTATCGGCCTAACATATTTCATTGATAGAAAGATAGATATGGCTATACCTATTGCAAATACAAGGCTGGTACCTATAAGTCTTTTATAGTTATTAGACCTTAAAATATCTGCAAAATCGTCAAATCTCACGGCTACATGAACAAACCCAAGTTGTTCATAGCCTATTATTACCGGCAGCATAATATCGTAGCTTCGCTGGCTTTCTGCTGCTGAAAGGTAATTGTGGCCAATTTCCGTATTTCCCGCTTTTTTCCCTTTCATATCAATTGCCTGTCCTATTTTTTGGGGATTAGAACTGGCAATTACCTTCATTTCGTTGTTAAGAATTGAAATTTCTCTTATCCCTCTTTTTTTAAACTGGCTTACATATTCTTTGAGCATCTCCTCATTTCCTTCTATATCCTCCGCTGTCATGTGCTCTACGCTTACTTGAATAGCAGATGAAAGCTCCTCTGTATATCTTTTTACAGATACTATCAGCTTCTTTTCTGCTATATTATACAAGATGAATAACAGGCCGATAGATATAATGCAAAGGGTTAGCATCATGAGTAAGAGTTTCGTTTTTAGCCCAAGATTGTTTAAAAATTTAATCAATTTAATCCCTACCCTATAAATAAAGTCAAGAGCCATAAATAAAATCCTAAATCCAATCCTTGACCTGTCTATAAAAAAATTATAACCTGTTTCTTATGCTGATGGAGCTGTGTAATATGAATCCAATAGATGTATTTCGTAAGTTATATTCTCAGCCGTACTCCTTTTTCCTGGATAGCTGCGGTTTAAGCAGGTATTCCTTTGCAGGCGCAAACCCATTTGTTTTACTCAAAGCATATGATAATAAGGTAGAGATTAATAAAGATTCTACATGTAGAATCTTAGCAGGCAGCATATTCTCTGCCTTAACCTCTTTACTCAATGAATTTAATCCTTTCCCTCCCCCATTTAGTAAAGGATGGAACAAGGAGGAATTCGGGTTTCCCTTTCAGTGCGGCGCTGTTGGTTATTTTGGATATGAATTAAAAAACCAATTAGAGCGGCTTCCGGAAAAACGCACTGCGGAGCCAAATATTCCTGATTGTATTTTAGGCCTATATGATACCATTTTTGCATACGACCACAAGATAAATAAGGGCTATGTTATTGCATCCGCCCTTCCGGAAAAAGGCAGCAGTATAAAAAAGTTGCTGGCCAAAGAAAAGATAAACCAGTTTTTTAGGGGGCTGGGGGCCTGTAGCCGGGACATGGGAACAGCGAACAGGGAGCAGCAGCTGGAACACCCTAACCCCATAACTTGTATTAAATCAAATTTTACCAAAGATGATTATATGAATGCAATTAAACAAGCGCAAAGCTATATTGCCTCTGGCGATATATATCAGGCAAATTTGTCTCAAAGACTTACCATGGATTTCCATGGAGACCATCTTCTTTTCTATTCAAAGTTGAGAAAAATAAACCCTGCTCAATTTGGGGCATTCCTTAATTACGGGGAGTTTCAGGTAATATCCAACTCGCCGGAAAGATTGTTTAAACTCAATAACGGCATTGCAGAAACATGTCCGATAAAAGGCACAAGGCCGAGAGGTAAAAACACAAAAGAGGATAAAATTTTTATTAAAGAGCTTAAGCAAAGCCGCAAGGAACTGGCAGAACATATAATGATTGTAGATTTAGAGAGAAATGATTTGGGGAAAATTTGCGAATATGGGTCAATAGAGGTACGGCCTCTGCAAAAAATAGATACTTATGCTACACTTCATCACATGATGTCCACGGTTAAAGGAAAGATAAAAAACGGAATAACACCTGTAGATTGTATAAAATCTGTATTTCCTGGCGGCTCGGTAACAGGCGCCCCCAAGATAAGGGCAATGGAAATAATAGAAGAACTGGAACCAGTACCACGCGGCATATACACAGGGGCAATTGGATATATGGATTTTTGCGGCAATATGGATTTGTCAATGGCCATAAGAACCGCTGTCTTAAAAGACAATCGATTGTATCTAAATGTCGGAGGCGGTATTGTCGCTGATTCTAATCCAGAGGAAGAGTATGAAGAAACCATGCTGAAGGCCAATGCATTTTTTAAGGCAATCATTTAAGACAGGAGGTAGGAAGTAGGAGCTAGGAAGCAGGAAAATCTTTTACCACGTCCCACACCCCATCTCCCGCATCCCAGATTCTTATGAACAACATCGTTTTCCTGAACGGCCGATTTTTGGCATCTGATAAGGCATCGGTATCCATATTTGATAGAGGGTTTACTTATGGAGACGGGCTTTTTGAAACAATACGTTCATACAATGGAACGATATTTGCTCTAGACCTTCATTTGGAACGTTTAATAGAGGGCGCCAGAACAATTGAGATACTCTTCAGACAAAACAAAAAATATTTGTCAGACTCTCTTCAGAAATTACTTGAACTAAATAAACTAACAATTGGTGATGCCTATATAAAAGTAATCATAACAAGGGGCATGGATTATGGCAGATTAATGCCTTCCAAATCGTTGAAACCTAGCATAGTAATCATAGCAAAACAGTTGGATATAAAAAAGATTGAGCATTATCAGTACAAAGGTATGGGCGCTGTTTTTTTAAGCAATAAAACAAGACCCCTCCCCCACGTAAAATCTTTAAACCTTCTGGCAAATATTATGGGGTTGATTGAGGCTAATAAAAGCAGAATGCAAGAGGGAATATTTACCAACAGTGGCAAAGTACTGGAGGGGGCTATCACAAATATATTTCTTTTTGATGGAAAAGGCATTAAAACTCCTCCAGTAAAAGATGGTATTCTCGCTGGAATTACACGAAGGCTTGTGATTGAACTGGCAAAAAAACAAGGCATAAAAATCGGTGAAATTTCTTTAACTAAAACAGATTTTAAAAACAGCCAGGAGGCATTTCTTACCAATTCCATAATGGAAATTATTCCCCTTGTAAAGATAGGAGATAAATTGATCGGTAGTGGAAAGGTTGGTGCATTAACCATGAGGTTGCAGCAAGCCTACAAACAGATGGTGTTAAAACAACCACAAAATAGACCTTGATTTTTGGGAAAACCTGCAAGTTGACTGCCAGACAACACACCCCTAAATCCCCTCTCGAGAGGGGACTAAAGGGGTGTGTTATTTACGACCAGCCCTCCCCCTTTATCCCCCTCATGGAGAGGAACAGGGGAAGGATACGGTGAGGAGCAAAAATAGCCGATAACTAAATCGGGGCACCCAAGCAAAGATTGGGGCGAGCAAATCGGCTGGCTCCACTTGCTGCGAAGCGATTGCAAGTGGAAGATGTAAAATAGCACCGGTTCAATCGCTATTTTACAGACAGATTATTCCTTGATTTTCCCCATTAAATACGATAACTTTTAAGAAATATGGCCCATATTGAAAAAGAGATCGTAGAAACAATGCCCGAATCTACCTTTGCTTCAGAGCACAGCCAGAGACTTAAACAGCTCACCACATTTAGTGAATTAGGCAAGGCAATTACCTCAACCCTGGATTTAAAGGAAATTTTGAATATTGTAATGGAAAAGGTAAGCGAACTGCTTCAGCCTAAAAATTGGTCTCTCCTCCTTGTGGATGATGAAAAAAATGAACTTTCTTTTGAGATAGCTGTGGGAGAAGGCGCGGACAAGATAAAAAATCTAAGAGTAAAGGTGGGAGAAGGAATAGCCGGCTGGGTGGCCAAAGAAAGGACGCCCCTCCTTGTGCCGGATGTTAATAAAGACCCCAGATTCTGTAAGAAGGTAGATGAATCCAGTAAATTTACTACAAAATCAATAATAGCTGTGCCTTTAAAAAGCAGAGAAAAATGTCTTGGCGTAATAGAGCTTATAAATAAGATGTCTGAGCCGGGCGGTTTCAAAGAGGAAGACCTCCTTGTTCTTACCACCCTTGCTGACTATACCGCAATTGCAATAGAAAATGCTAAATTTTTCCAAAAGATTCAGGAATTAACAATAACAGATGACCTGACAAAGCTGTATAATGCAAGACACCTATACCGATTCCTGGATTATGAGGTGGAAAGGGCAAAGCGGTATAATAGCAATCTTGCCATGATTTTTATTGACCTTGATAAATTTAAGGAGGTAAACGATGCCCATGGACACCTGATGGGCAGCAAACTCCTGACCGAAATATCAAAACTAATTTCCAATGGCCTGCGGAAGGTTAATATTGCGTGCAGATACGGCGGCGATGAGTTTGTGATAGTAATGCCGCAAACATCTAAACAGCAAGCATATCAGATTGCAGAAAAATTAAGGATAAGAATTGCTAAACACATCTTTTTACAGGATGACGGATTAAATCTCCATTTGACTGCCAGTTTTGGCGTCGCTTCCATACCAGATGATGCACATGAAGGATCACAACTTATTCAAATGGCCGACCAGGCCATGTATAGGGTAAAAAACAAGCTGCGGAATGCTGTTGAAATGGCATAAGGAAAACAGCTATGTTATATATTATCGTAGGAGGAGTGATGAAAAGGATTATCACAATTATACTCATATCAATCGCAATTACAGCCTGCGCATCAATATCATCCACAAAGATTCGATCAGAGGGCAGTAAAATAACAAAGGAGCAGGCTGAAGAGATAAAACCCGGGATAACAACAAAAAATGTCATTACTGACACCTTTGGAAACCCCACAAAGACAGATTCAAAAGCAGATGGTACCGAAATATTAATTTATACCTATATTGAAAAGAGGACACCTACATATTTTGGAGAATTTATAGTAAATGAAAGGCAAAGCCGTGTTACAACAATAACTCTTGAAATCACAATTAAAGATGGTTTGGTTTTGTTATATAATTTCAAAAAACATGAAGAATAATAGGAAGTTCCAAGTTGCAAGTTTCAGGTCGCAAGTTATAAGACAAACGTTGAAAGGTTTAAGCCCAGAAAATGCATTTGCATTTTCTGGCAACTTGTATCTTGAAACCTGAAACTTTTATCTTATATGGAATATAGATTCCTCTCTAAAAAAGAAATCGCCTCTTTTGTAACAGGCCTGTTAAAAGATTTCAAGGTTTACGGCCCTGTAAAAAAAGATGGTTTCTCACTGTATGCTGAGATTGCTTCGCCCAAGGACTTAAACCTTCTCCACACCCCTACCCACTTATCGCCAAAACAGTATTTATTCCCGCCAAAAGAAACTCTTTTAACATTCAAGAATGGAGAGAATCCAGCCATGGAACCAGTTGTAGAGGCAAATAATCAGGTTCTTTTCGGCGTGCATCCATGCGATATTCATGCGATACGGCTTCTTGACAGGGTCTTTTCTTATGGACCATCTGATGTAAATTATATCAAAAGAAGAGAAAAGACTCTTATTGCAGGCATAGATTGTATCCCAGATAAATACTGCTTTTGCAAGAGTGTAAATACAATGAACGTTGACTCAGGTTTTGACATTTTTCTTCACCCCCTTAGAGGTCTAAACAGAAAAAATAACAGAACAACTAACCAATTAGACAACTTAGATAGGCAGACGTTTAACTGGGGTCACGATATGAACGCTGGGTTTTTAGTGGAGATCGGAACACAAAGAGGTAAAGACCTGCTTCACAAATACACAAAAACCAGAAAGGCAACGGCTAAAGAAATTAAAAAAATTGCTGAATTCAAAGACAAAAAGGCCGAGTTATTTGCTGCATCAATAAACGTAGAGGCATCCAGTCTGCCTCTTATCTATTCAGGCAGCTATAACAGCCCTGTATGGGAAAAGGTCGGCAAGATTTGTTATGGATGCGGCTCATGCAACAATGTGTGCCCAACATGCTACTGCTTTGACGTAAGAGATAATATCCAAGCCAATCTAACAGAGGGAGAAAGGTACCGGGTGTGGGATGCATGCCTCTTGGAGGACTTTGCAAAGGTTGCAGGAGGCCATAATTTCAGAAAAACAAGAGCAGAAAGACTCAGGCACAGATTTAATAGAAAGTTTCAGTATCAGGTAGATAAATTTGGAGGGTTGTTTTGCGTCGGCTGCGGCAGGTGCAACAGGACATGTCTGGTCAATATCAATATCGTTGAGGTAACGAATGAGCTTATCGAAGAATCAAATAAACGTTCCTGATATACCATCGCCATATCTATCAAGACTTGCAAAGATAGAGCGGGTTTCAAGACTCACTGAAAAGGAAAGGCTGTTTAAAATAGCTCTTGAAGATAAAAAACCACTTGGTCATGCACCGGGACAGTTTGTCATGCTCTGCATTCCTGGCTATGGCGAGGCGCCCATATCCATATCATCTCCGCCTGACAGAAACAATATGTTCGAAATATGCGTCAGGGCAGTTGGAAATCTTACAAACGCCCTGCACAACCTGATGAAAGGAGACAGGTTGTGGATCAGAGGGCCTTATGGAAAAACCTTTCCTATTGAAAACCTAAAGCACAAAGACTTGCTCTTTATTGCAGGCGGTATAGGCCTTGTACCTATGAGGTCTTTGATAAAGGCTGTTCTTGCCGAGCGTCCATCTTACGGCAGAATAAACCTGCTCTACGGCGTAAAAAACCCTGAAGAGATACTTTTTAAAGATGAACTGTCACAATGGCAGCAAGGCAGCAATATCAATACTATCATAACAATTGATAAACCCCACCCAGCATGGAAGGGTCACACAGGCGTTGTAACAACGCTTCTTCCGCCATTAAAGATTGATGAAACAAGGACAGTTGCAATAGTGGTAGGGCCGCCGGTTATGTATAAATATGTGATCATGAGCCTTGGAGATAAAAGGATTGCAGGCCACGATATCTATTTATCGTTGGAAAGAAGAATGAAATGCGGGCTTGGCAAATGCGGCCACTGCCAGATAAATAGTGTATATGTTTGTCAGGAAGGGCCGGTATTCAGACTAAGCGATATAAGATATTTAAGAGAAGCAATTTGACCCTTGAGAAATCTGCGGCCTTTGCCAAGGACAGATTTATCAATGATTGATTTTTTATATTTTAGATCCTTCATGGCGTATCATCACAAGCGAGCAAATAGGTAGCTACAGGCCTTAAGAGGCTGCTCTATTTTTCTTCCTTTAATCCATTCCTATGACAAACCTCCTGAAAAAAATAAGTTCATTCGTTTTTAGATTTCACCAAGCTATACTTGTATCCTCAATCATCCTGACAATTTTAACCACTGCTCTGATATTCAGGATAGATATAAAAACCGATATTCTGGATGCGCTGCCAGCAAAAAATCCTGCCATAGATACCTTTGTAAATTTCCTTAATGATTTTGGCAGCATGGATAATCTTATTGTAGTGCTTAAGTCAAAAGATAAAAAGGTGGATGAATATTTTGAATTGACAGAGTCTCTTAGCAGGAGACTTAAAGACTCTCCTCTTATAGAATATGTAGATTATAATATCGTTCAGTTAGACAAAGAAATGATGATAAAAAACTTCTCCCTCTATATGGACAAGCACGCACTTGAAGAGTTAAAGACAAGGCTCACAAAACAAGGAATAGAAAGACAGATAAAACAAAACAAAAATCAGCTCCTCTCGCCAGTCAGCACGCCGCTTGATTCTGAACTTATTGTACGTGACCCGCTCAATATCCGCTCCATTATGCTTTCCTCTCTGTTTAGACAAGGGATGGATAAAATCAATATCAAACATGGTTATTATATAAGCAACAACAACTCAATGCTCATCATCTTTGTAAAACCAGCCGGCTCAAGCAGAGATATAGGATTTGTGAAAAGGTTTAAGAACGAGATTGACCATATACTTGAAGACACAAAAAAACAAATGGGGAAAAACCATGATTTGCAGCTTGGGCTTGCCGGCCCTTATGCTTTTGCCATAGAGGCGCATGCCACTATACAGAAGGATGTGATTATCAATGCAATTACATCTACACTGCTGGTCTTTTTTTTATTTCAATTTGTGTATAGGAAAAGGGTTTTTGTTCTGATAATAGCTGCGCTAACACTTTTAACAGCCCTCTCATGGACGCTTGGCATTGCATATCTTATATTTGGAAATCTCAATATGGCAAGCAGCATTGTTACTGCCATGCTTATGGGCCTGGGCATAGATTATATAATCCACATCTTCAACAGGTGCGAAGAAGAATATATAAAAACCGGAGATTTAAGATGTTCGCTTTACACTGCCCTTACAAAAACCGCTCCTGGCGTTGTTGCAGGCGCTGTAACAACATCTGCCGCATTTTTCAGCATAGTGGTTACAAGTTTTAAAGGCCTCTATCAGCTTGGAATTATAGCAGGTATCGGCGTACTTGCCTGTCTCTTTTCTTCACTCATAATCATGACATCGCTGATAATAGCTATAGAATCCCGCAAAAAAGGGCTATTGTTCAGCAGTAAAGAACAAAGGATTGGCATGGAAGGTATAGGCAAAATAGTAAAAGATTATCCAAGGGCAGTTATTCTTGTAAGCATAGCCCTGCTGGCAATATCCTTGATTGGATTGTCAGGCATAAAATTTGACAACAGACCTGAGGCCGTGGGCCCAAAAACAAGCCATGCTATGCTTCTTGAGAAAGAGATTGCCGAACATTTTGGAAGGCAAAAAAATCCGTTAATGATTATTATTGAGGCTGAAAATAAAGAAGGATTAATGGACCGGTATGATAAGCTTGAAACCCTTATAGGCAAATGGCAATCGGCCGGGATTATATCCAGCCACAGCGGCCTTAATATGTTTCTGCCGCCTCTGTCAAAGCAGATGGAAGCCATCTTTGTTTTAAAAGAGATAAGAGATTCTATTGACCCGGATAGAATGGAAAAGATATTTATACAGGCATTACAAGAAAATGGTTTTGTTGTTGCCGAACAATATGCAGCTTATATCAAGGGCATCGGAAATGCCATTGATATTAAACAACCGCTCGGCTTAAAGACGCTTGAAGACAGCAATGATAAAAAGATAAGATATTTTTACAACAAAGATAGGTTGAAGATTGCTGCCTATCTTTACCAGGACAGCGAGCAGTGGAGTGAGGCAAAAACAACACTTATAGAAAAAGAGCTTGAAGGGCTAGGCAAGGGATTTAATATTACAGGCACATCCATTATGTTTGCAAATCTTAAGACCTCTATTATAAGAGAAAGCGTAGCTGCATCCACAATTGCATTTATAATAATATTTTTTATTATCTATTTTCAGTTTAAGAGCATAAAAAGGGTCTTTCTTGTCAAGATACCGCTGGCCACAGGCTTTATCCTGACCCTTGGATTTATGGGATTCACAGGAATACAATTCAATTATATAAACATAGGGGCAATAACGTTGCTGTTTGGCATTGGTGTGGATTATGGCATTTATATACTGCAGGACTATATTGAAGAGGAACGCAAAAATGCTGAGGACTCTGTTAAACATGCTGGTAAAACTGTTGTCATGTGCGCCATGACAACAATAGCAGGGTTTGGGTCTCTGGTAACAACAGGGTTTCGTGGAATAGCAACGTTGGGGGCAATAATAACAATAGGCGTAATTGCCTGCCTCTTATGCGCCTTGTTCCTCCTGCCAGCCCTTATGCATTATATTGAAGAATAACCCGAAAAATGCATTTAGTTTTTATTTTTCGGGGCAAACGCAAGATTTGAGCCAAAGACAAGGAAAAGCTGGCTGGACAAAACGGAGCATACTGTTTTAAGTATGTGAGTATTTGGACAGCCAGCTTTGACGCAGTATTTGGCCAAAGATTGCGTTTATAAGAAAATGTTATTGCATTTTCTGGGATAATGAAAAAAGACTACGATGTCATAGTAATCGGAAGCGGTATAGGTGGACTAGCCTGCGCTGGAATTCTGGCAAGCAAAGGCCTCAAAGTGTTAGTGCTTGAAAAAAACGCAAACCCGGGCGGCTACCTTACCTCTTTTAAGAGAAAGGGCTTTATCTTTGACAGCGCAGTTGACTGTTTCAGCGGCATGGATAAAAATGGGGCTGTCAGATATCTGCTGCAGCAGTTGGATATAGGGGATAAAATAGATTTCATTAAAATTGACCCCATAAGAGAAAGTGTTTTCCCCGGAATGAGAATAAAGACATGGAACAATGTAAATGCATACATAGAAAACCTTAAGGAATTATTTCCGTCGGAAAAAAACATAGACAGCTTCTTTAAAGAAATGGGAAACATCTACAGTGGTATCAACAGATGGTTAACTGGAATTGCACAATATGAAAAAAACAAACCAGCTCTCCCATCTGTCTTTCTAAATTATGGCGGGCTTACATATAAAAGCCTGATGGACAGCTATCTGTATGATGAAAGGCTGAAGTCCATCCTGTCAGACAGATGCTCCTTCCTCGGCCTTCCGCCATCTAAAATATCAGTCATAAATACGGCAGCAGCCTTGATGAGTTATTTTACATCAGGTGCATACAGGGTTGTGGGCGGATGTCAGAAACTTCCGGACACATTGACTACAGGCATAAAGGAAAAAGGCGGACATATTTTGTTTAAAAAAGAGATAACAGAGATTATTATGGAAGATAACAAAGTTATTGGTGTAGCGACAGCCGACGGGACTCAGTATACATCACATTTTATTGTATCTAATATTGATTATACAGAAACATTCTCCCTATTGAACGGAGGCAGACATTCTTCTGAGGCACAAGACAGATTCAATGAATACGGAATCTCTCCTTCATTCTTTATATTATATATTGGCACAGCGGCTGATTTGAGTTTTCTTGGCAGTTCTTCCAGTATAGGATATTTTTCATCATTTGATATGGAAAAGGCCTTTGACTTCAAAAACTCATTCACAGATGCCGCGCCAATCGGGCTTACAATACCGAGCATAACCGATCATTCAATGGCGCCTCAAAACAGCCACTCCATTGTCATACATCAACTGACTGATTATACATATACCAAAAAATGGAAAGAAGAAAAGAAAAGGCTTTCTGAAATTATTATAAGGCGAGCTGAAAAGATTATTCCAACCATTAAAGATAACGCAATCCACATAGAGGCTGCAACCCCTGCAACTCTTGAGAGATATACCGCTAATTTCAGAGGCGCTGCCTACGGCTGGCAGCCTGTCCCATGGCTAAGGCCAATAAAGACAGGAATTGACAACCTTTATCTTGCAGGACATTGGAGCGGGCTTGGAGGCGGTATAATAGCTGCAATATATTCCGGATTCAAGGCCGCAAGAGAGATTTTAAAACAGGTATCATAGAAAATAAGATAAGCAGCCTTATTCTTATATTTTTTTTGCAATAGTAGTCTTTGCTACCCCGGGTAAAAGAAATTTCCCAAGGCTTAAGCGATAGACCGCCTCTGCAAGCAGCCCGAAAAATAATGTTGTCAGTCGTACTGCGGCGCCAGGAGGGCTTGTAACACCCCCAATAAATGTGTGTATATTATGGAAGCCGGCCATTTTCAAAATACCCTTAATAGCAACATTAGAAAAATCGTTTAAATGAAATGGTGGGTCATACAGATTATTTTTTATGCCCAGTAAAGATAATATCCTTACTATTGGTGTTGTATGCGGCACTCGCAGTAATAACAACCCATTTGGATTTAAAATCCTTCTTATCTCCTGGATGGCCTTTAATGGGTCAGGAAGATGCTCAAGCACATAGAATAATGTTACAACATCAAATGATTTATCTTCATATTTGACATTATCCAATGTCCCTAATGCTACATCCAGACCATGGCCTGATGCATAAGAAACAGCAGTTTCTGACACATCAATGCCATATACCTGCCATCCTTTCGCTTTCATCCGTGAAAGAAAAAAACCGTAGCCGCAGCCAATATCAAGTATCTTTCCTCCATCAGGAAACTGTTTCACCAAGATATTAGCAGCCTTTGCAAATACATCTTTCATGTACGTATCCCACAGCAATGGGTCTTCAATCTTTTCCGGCAGGTATGTCAGATAAAGTTGTTTAAGGGTTTCACTGGTTGGCCTTGGATTCACATATACAAAACCACAACCTATGCATTTAACAACCTTGTAGCCATTTTGGGTTGTAATAAGTTTTTCGTTGGAAGAACCGCATATATTGCAGGAAACATAAATTTGTTGATGGTTGATAGATGTCACAATGCCTTCCATAAAAGTTTTACAAAACGCATAGTATCTACAAATTTATTTATATTACTCTGTGAACCATTATAAATAGTTCTGATAGGGATTGATGAGATATTATACTTTGCCCTGCCCGCCTTTATAAGAAGTTCAGACTCTGTGTCATAATGCGAAGTTTCAAGAACAATATCCCTTAAAACTTTTGAATTTATTGCTCTGAAACCACACTGGGTATCTGCTATATAATGGCCTATCAATTTTGACAATAGGCTGGACATAAATTTGTTTGTAACTCTTCTTACTATCGGCATCGCTGCAACATCAGCCATCCTTGAACCGATAATCACATCAGCGCCCCCTTTGGATATTGTTTCAATAAACCTAGGAATATCCTTCCAATCATGCTGACCATCCCCATCTATTGTAATTACCCAGTCATATCCGTTTTCAATAGCATATTTAAAACCGGTCTTAAGTGCAGCTCCTTTGCCCTGATGAGGCTGACGGATTACAGGAATGCCTATTTTCTGCACAATCTGGTATGTGGCATCTTTTGAACCATCATCAACAACTATGATGTCTCTTGTAACAACGGGAAGGTTATTTAAGAGGGAAGCAATGTATCTTTCTTCATTATAGGCAGGAATTACTATCAGATATTTCATTACATCATTCTACAATGGCAACTGCCAAAGCAATATCCTTTGCATATGCAAGACTTAAAAAAACCTTTTTCCCATGTGCAACAACGGCGACGTTTGAATGCAACCGTACTACAGGTCTGCCAGAAGACGTATTTATAATTTCGATATCCCTCCACCCAATCTCTTTACTCCAACCTGTGCCTAATGCCTTCATAACAGCCTCTTTTGCAGCAAATCTGCCTGCAATGTGCCTGTATGAATGCCTTTTTGTAAAGACATATTGCCTTTCGTTATCAGTAAGCAGTCTGTCAAGAAAGGCATTATTATACACAGATTTTTTTAACCGCTCGATGCTCGCGATATCTACGCCAACGGAAAAAATCATTCTACCACCTTAATTTCCAATCTCGGCCTTGCGCCAACCAGATGCCTCCAACTGCAATATTTTATGCATGGAAAAGAAAATGTGCCTGTTTTAGTTGCTGTAAACTCGAGAGTAACAGAATCCTTTTCGGGTATGAGAACTTTTTTCAAGCCAAACTCGCCAAGCTCAACAGCATGGTCAACATCAACTGATATAAACTTAATACTGACCTTCTCCCCTTTTTTTATTGTGATAGATGAAGGCTCCCATCTATCTTTGGCAGCCTTGATATCAAATGAGGCATCCTGAGAATTAGCTATATGAGAAAATAAAAGTGATGCAGCAAATATCATCATGAATATTTTCCTTGCCATTTTAGCCCTCCTTTTGGTTTTTTAAGTACCCTTACTGACAGCCATCACCAGTTCACCTTCTGCCGCAACATTATTATCTATATGCACTGCTACTGAAAAACTTGCCAGTGAACCAAAATCCTGCCCTATTTCAGCCGAAATTTTCAATTGGTCGCCTGGGATAACAGGCCTTTTAAATTTAATATTCTTTACCTGGGCAAGGTAGGCAATCTTATTTTCTTCCTTACCGCAATTCATTATAAGCCCTGCCAGTTGTGCCATTGTCTCTATTATCAAAACACCAGGCATTATTGGGTTTTCTTTAAAATGACCTTGAAAAAATTCTTCATTCATAGTCACATTTTTTATTGCAACACCTCTTTTATCGCTTAATTCAATGATTTTATCTAAAAACCTGAATGGGTAGCTGTGAGGCAAGCTGTCCAGAGGATTATTTTTCATAATTCTTGCGATTGCCCATTTGTGGACGTCTTTTAAGCACACCAATAAACATACCGATTGTAAACCTGCTACTTTTCTTCAATAAACCCTACAATGCTATTCACAGATACCAGAACCTTTTCTGCTACAGACTTATCATTGATGACAACATTAAACTCCTTCTGCAATCCAACAACAAGTTCCAACGCATCTATAGAATCAAGGCCCAACCCACCCTCTCCAAAGAGCGGGACATCATCCTTAATATCCTGCGCTGTCATTTTGAGTTTCAGCCTTTTGACCAGCATCTCTTTAAGTTTTTCTTTAATGTCCGACACGGTTATCTCCCTTATAAAATACCGTTGTCCATGTCCGTTGTCTATAACCGTGAAAATGCAGAAATTAAGAAATTGAGAAGTTGAGAAAAAACTTACCATTTCAACTTCTTAACTTCCCATCTTCTCAACTTCTTTCTTCATGGTCACGGAACAAGATCACGATTCACGGTTTTTTTACGGCAATCCGCCGCTTACAACAATAGTCTCTCCGGTTATATAGCTCGCATCAGGAGAGGCAAGAAATTTTACGATACCAGCTACCTCTTCAGGTTTGCCGAATCTCTTTAAAGGTATTGCTTCTAAAAAAAATTTTTTGACGATATTCGGAATATCGCCAATCATATCTGTATTTATTACACCAGGCGCAACTGCATTTACCAGTATGCCGAATTGCGCAAGCTCTTTTGCAATGGCCTTTGTGAATGCTATTACCCCGCCTTTTGCAGCAGAATAATCGCTCTGTCCTGAAAGGCCTGTAATTCCGCTAAGGGAAGATACATTAATTATGATGCCCTTCTTTTGCGATATCATCTGCCTGCTTGCAGCCTTGCAGCAGTTAAAAACACTCTTGAGGTTTGCATCAATAACACTATCCCAATCCTTTTCATCCAAAAGCATCAATAAACCACCTTTTGCCATTCCTGCATTATTAACCAGAACATCAAGCCTGCCGTATCTCTCCACCACTTCATCCACCATCCTGAAAGCCTCAGCCTGCTTTGAAACATCACTCTTTATTGCAACAGCGTCACCTCCGGAAACTTTAATCTTTGATACAACTGACTCTGCCCTTTCCCTGTTTGAAAGGTAATTTACAATAATAATATTACTCTTTTCACCGAACGCAAGTGATATAGCCTCACCAATACCACGGCTTCCTCCGGTAACAAGAACAACTCTCTTATCCATATTTTATTGATACCATATCCTCGGCAAAAAGGCAATTATGCTTCCAAAAATAGACATTGATTTTTGGGGAAACCTGCAAGTTGGCTGCCAGACTAGGCAGCGGACAATTTTTGCGACGAGCCGTATGTTCACCGATACGGTGAGGAGCAAAAATGCGCCGATAACGCACTCGGGGCACCCAAGCAAAGCTTGGGTCGGGCAAATCGGCTGCCTCCACTTGCTGCGAAGCAATTACAAGTGGAAGAATGAACTACCCCGCAGCAAGCTGCGGGGTATCTGAAAACACCTCACAGAAGCTACAATTGTTGTTGATACAAAAAAAATTACGAAGCAAGCTTCGGGGAATTAGACCCGAAGTGATTAAAATAGAGAGGTTTTCGCTATTTTACTGATGCTTAAAGATTTGTGTATATGGTAAAATAGACCTGTGTCTCTCCGTTCTGGTTAAAGCCGTGAGCAATACCAAGGGTAGGAGTAATCTCCAGCAAGTAACCTATGGTCATATCAAGTCTTACCTCTATACCAGCACCTACCTTTAATCTGCTAGATGAAAAATCTCTGGTGTCATCCCATACCTCTCCTGCATCGGTAAAAACAGCGCCGTGCAATCTGTCCCAGAAAAAAGGTTTTGTATTTATACCATGGAATATATACCATAAAGGCGCACGGTACTCCAAAGTACCTGTAGCCACATATTGCCCTGCTGCAAATCTTGAAGGATAACCGCGTAAGGGAAATTCTGATTGAGAAGAATAACCGCCCAGTTGAAATGCCTGTTGGTTTATCCTGTCACCATCCGATGCAGCACCCTTAAGATTAAGATAAATTACGTTGTGCCTCATTGAACCTGAAAAGGGAAGGAGAAAATATTCCGAATACGATGCAATGTATTCCCTTGAATTAATATCACTCCCTATGTATTTGCTATAATATCTATATAAAAAACTTATATTACGACCCTCTTCATGGCTTATGGAATATGGATATTTTAGACTGTTGGAAAATTCAATGCCTGCGAATACATTGTCGCGACGGCCATGAAATACGTCTACCTCATTGAACTTGTTATTTGTAAGGCCGCTTAATGCCTCCTGCTTTTGCAAATGATAGCCAAGAATAAACCTGTAGTGCGACTCTAAATAATTTATTGGCAGAGACATGCTGAAAATAATACTTCTGTTTAATTCATAGTAATCGCCTCTCTCAAGAAAATCCGAATATAAGACAGGTGTTGTGTATGTCCGCAGCCTCAGCGTAGGATATATATAGTCATTCATATATACCGCATCGTAGTATATCTCGCTGCTTTCAACGCCATAATCCAATTTAAGATAATATGTATTATAACCAAGCACATCCTGACCAAAAGTCAAAGCGCCAATTACCGCGCCATCGTGATCACTAGAAAGTGTAGGCAGCCAGAATCTGGGAAGGAGGCTATTAAGGGCCGAATAAGGATTAGAGTCGGATTTAATTTCGGATTGCGGGTTTTGGATTTTTGGTTTCAACTCCGAACTCTCAACTCTCAACTCTGAACTTTCCTCATTCCAATATGGCTTTATCGTAGGACTGGGTATTGTCATCCACTTTTCAGGGTTATATTCAATTTTAGCAATCTTAAAACCTCTGGAATTATAACTGGAAAAAATAATCTCTTTGCCGTCTGTGGAAACATCAGGCTGGAATGCGCCGCCAAGTATATGGGTAATCTGATACTGCCTGTCTTGCTCCATTGAATATGCAAAAAGGTTGTATACTCTCGTCTTATCTGACATATAGATAATATATTTACTATCCCTTGACCATGTGAGATATGCATTGTTCCCAGCATCTTCAAAGAGTTGTTTATGGGTTTTTTCTATTGTATCGTAAATGTACAGGCTGCTCTTCCCATTATTGGTTGTTACAGAATAGGCAATAAAATTGCCATCCGGAGACCACCTTGGACCAGAAACCCGCAATCCCAGCAGCCTATCTTTTTCAAAGCGGGGTGAAGGAAGGATTATTTCCAATTTGGGTTTGTATCTTTCAAAAGTAAGGAGGGCAAGGTTTTGATTGCCTCTGTCGCTTAAAATAACAGCAATTTTTTTCCCATCCGGCGATATATCAGGCTCTTTTATGCGAAGGCCCTGGGTTAGTCTTTTAAGCTTTGCCTTCTTTATGTCATACGAATATAAATCCTGATAGATATTAAACCCTCTGTTAACCTCTGCCTGGCTGAAATATATAGATTCGCTGTCCGGCGACCATGCAATGATGTGGTCTGAATAAAGCCTTCTGACAGACCCTGCTACATCTGTACCGTCCTTGTTCATTATCATAATTGCCTCATGCCCATGTGGGTCCCGCATATTGAATGCAATCATACTGCCATCAGGAGAATATCTTGGATTGGTAAGCATTTCACCATTTATATTTAATATTTTAAATGGTGTAAAAGGCACCTGTTTTAATATCTCTATCTGTTCCCTCTCTTCTGTTTTTAAGTCCTTCACCATCTCGCGATATAAGGAGATATAGCTTTCTCCTTCAAACAAATTCTGGGGTGCGCCGTTTAAAAAATATGGGAATCTTCCGGCATGCTTTAAATTAAGCTTTCCCAGCGCCTCTCTACCATACTTATCTGCAATATATTTTTGAAGCCTTAGGCCAAATATATAGGGCATATGCCCATCAGGCCAGTATGGGACTTCACCGTTTATCTTATCAACTGTCGGAATATTATCATCCGCAACTGCCATTCTGATTATCATTTCATAATATGTGCTTTTACCTCTGCCTACTTTTGTATGCTCTGTCTCGGACCATGTTGCAATACCCTCGTGCCACCATCTCGGTAAAAACACATTCGGCGGCCCGGCAGCAATAAACATAAGAAAGGAAAAGGGGTCTCCTCCTGGAAGAGGCTTGCCGAATATGCGCCTCATTATTTTTGAATATCCCATTGCAGGGTCAGTTGTGAGTATATAACTGTATTCGTGAATTATGAGTATCTTGAGCCAGTCTTCATATTCGCCTATTGTCATGTCTACTAACGGCGGCACAACCTGTATGTAAATCGTATTATAGGGAAGCACCTTTGCCCAGCCATTGGTAAAGTCGGAGTTATCTATCAGGACCATCTGCGTCTTTTCCATTGGCTCCCAATTAAATCCTGTGGCAAGCGTATAGTACGCTTCCTCTGCAATAGCTGCAGCTTTGTGAGCCGCACCCTCAAGCCCCTGATGAAAGTGGATGGAGAAATGTTCTGTTTCTATAGTGGAAAACTGAAAAGAGGTGTCAAGATTGGCTGTGTGGGAAATATCATGCTGTAGGCTGAAGAAAAATAGGTTGAAAAGAAAAATTACAAACCTAAAGCCTTTTGCCTTTAGCCTCTTACTTAGATACATCATAGTCTTTTGACTTTGAAGTTTTGACATTTGAACTTTGGTATTTGACATTTTTTTTAAGCATATTCCACAAAGGCCCTCTGTTGCCGAACTTTCTTAAGACAGTCATTGTCTCCTCTGAATTTCTTATATCCAAACCAGGGACTATCCAGTTTGGCTGGCTGATGGCATGGTCTTTGACCATAGATAAAAGCCTTTCCTCACCTATTGCAGGAGAGATATAAAAATGGGGGTGGAGTATATCCTCGCCATTTTTTATAACCCCTTGTGCAAGGCTCATCTTTTCAAGCCCTGTATTGGGATAAATCCTCAGGCCTGTCATGGCAATTACAGCCCTGGGGTTATTCTCGTCCATGAACGCAAAGGACTCCTCCAGCGTCTTTTCTGTTTCGCCTGGGCCGCCAAATATAAGATAATGCGCAGCCTCAAGCCCTGCATCATCGCACATGATGGAAACCCTTCTCACATCATCAGGGGTAAATGACTTACCCATGCTGCGAAGCGTCTCTGCGCTTGCAGCATCTGTGCCGAATTCAACGCCCATGCATCCTGCGTCTTTCATAAGGCTTAAGAGTTCCGGTGTCATGCCCTTTGGAGTGGCAAAGCATGTCCAGTTTATTTTTAATCCCCTTTTTATGATGCCCCTGCAAATGTCCATCGCATGGCCAACAGGCTGGTTAAATATGTCGTCAACAAAAAATATATAGTCAATGCCGTATTTATTAACCAGTTCCTCCACTTCATCCACTATATCATCCACATCCCTGCATCTTATGCGGCTGCCGTCAAGATATGGATATGTGCAGTATATGCACTTGAAGGGACATCCCCTCTTAGTCTGGATATTGGCCATTCCGCCAAATTGAAAATATCTTTCATTATCCAGAAACAGTCTATCAGGCTTTGAAAAACCACTTGTGAAGGCTATCGGGTTCTGAATAAATCTGTCGCCTTTTAGATATGCCAGGTTAGGAATATCATAAACCCACTTGTTTCTTTCCTGTCTTTTTACAAACTCGCAAAAGCCGTTTTCCCCTTCTCCGACTATGCCGAATTCAAGCCCTGTGTATCTTAAAACACCCTCAGGGAAGAGAGAAAAACCAGAGCCGCCCATCACAAGAGGAATATCCACCTGTCTGCCGTCCCGACGGGACAGGCAGGTTTGTTTGATTTCATCAACTACAGACTTAATATAAGGGAGGTAAAAAACGCTCTTTGGATATGTAAGATTGTCTATATTTCTGATGGAAAGGCCGATGATGTCCGGCTTGAATCTTGCGATGGTTTGTTTCAGACTTGAAATAACATCTTCTGCAAAACAGAGGTCAAGTATCTCAACATCGTGGTTGTCCTTAATAAGGGCTGACGCAATATATGCAAGCCCGATGGGAGATACAGGGTATGGGGTTTTTTCTCTGTTGGCAGATATGAGGAGGATTTGCATGAATTATAGTGAACGACTTAAATAAGTTGACATGGTATTAAGAAATCCTAAACCCCCACACCAAAATCTTTGGTGTGGGGGTTTAGAAATTAGAAATTTATTGTAGTATCTACTGCAACGCTGCCCTCCCCGCCAAGCGGGACCTCAGAAACGGCTTGCTTTTTTGCGCCTGCTTGTCGTTTGGCTTTCTTGTTCAGCCAGCATGCAGGGTCAGGGGCAAGGTAATTGCCGGTGGTCTGATACGCATTCCCTCTGCAGCCGTAACAGTCAAAGGCAAATTCGCAGGCCTTGCATTCGCCCTGAATATTGGCATAGATATTTCTTAGTTTCTGGATTACAGGGCTTTTCTTTAATATATCTTTTAATTTCTCATGTTTAACATTTCCAACAGGCATATCAATACCTGTGCACGGTTGAATATAACCCTGTGAGTTTACCAGACATGAATATAGATGCCTCTTGCATGTAAATGATGCAATGGTTGGATGCGGACTCCATTTGTGCCCAAATCTTGTCTCATCTATATATTCAAGCTCCTCAAATACCTTTCGTATCTCTTCATTTGAGACATGAAGTTCTTTATGCTCTTTTGCCCTTCCCTGATTTGTAATTATCTCAAAGTAAGGTATGATGCCTCTCTCCCGCGCCCATATCCACATATCAGGAATCTCTTTTAAATTCTGCCGGCATATAACAGTCTGTATGCCAAGCTGAGCTGCGCCATTGGGATAGCCTGCCTCCAGCAGATATTCAAAACCATGCCGAATCTTGTCGTAAGCGCCTTTGACGCCTCCCAGCTTATCCTGAACCTCCGGGATATTGCTATTGTGTTTGACAACTACCGAAACATTTCGTTCAAACAAAAAACCGCTAAGCTCTTTTGTGAGAAGCATGCCATTTGTGAAAATACTTTGTTTAAGCCCCTTTTTATGAATATATTCTACAACCAATGGGATGTCCTCATACATAAGAGGCTCGCCGCCGCCAAGGAGAATTATCTTTTCTGCCCCAAGTTCTGCTGCCTGGTCTATAACGTTCTTTATTTCAGCAAGGGTCATTTCATCAGACATGGCATTGCCTGCGCTTGCATAACAGTATATGCACTTAAGATTGCATACCTTGCTAAACTCCAGCTCAAGGGTTAAAAGTCCTCCTCTTTTAAGACAGGCTGTTATCTCCTCATTTGTAAAATCCAGGCCGTGGATGGTTTCATAATTAAGCGTCATTATTTTCCCCTTTTTTATTAGCGTTTAGCGTAGAGCGTTTAGAGTTTAGTTTTTTCTATCCGCTATGCGCTTTTCCTATCCGCTATCCGCTAACTCTTTCCCCTTCTGTCCACAAATGTCATTGGCTTCCTCCTGCCGCCCTCATATAAAATCTTTTCCACTTCCTGCGGCAGCATAATCTCAATCTGCGGCGTAACCCTTATCTTTGCCTTAATATTTTCACAAACAGCATCTTTTAAGTCTTGTGTCTTGAGTCTTGAGTCTTGAGTCTTAAGCGAGCCCACCTTTACGATAACATGGTCTGCCTGGTCATCCCCTGTATATGCCTCAATCACATAATTCTCAACACCATCTATCTCCAGCAAGATGTTCTCTATGGCCTTAGGATAGACTGTCGTTCCCTTTATCTTAAGCTTCTGTGCCTTACGGCCGATGATTGGCCCTATGCGGGCAGATGTCCTTCCGCAATCACATCTGTCGCTTATCTTAAAGGTCATGTCGCCTGTCCTGTATCTTAAAAGCGGCATGCCCTCTATCTGGAATGTGGTTACAACAAGCTCTCCTATTTCACCATCCTTAACTGTATTGCCTGCATCATCCAATATCTCGGCGTAAACAAGGTCGGGGTGAGAGTGCAGCCCTTTATGACACTGACATTCGCAAAATGCAACCTGCGCCTCAGTAATGCCGTAGGTGGAGTAGCTCTCTGCCGTGCTTAATTTTTCTACCATTTTTCCAAGAGTATTGGAAGAAAAATCCGCATTCCTTATGGCCTCGCCTATGAGGACAATCTTTTTGAGGCTTGATTTTTTAAGGTCTATCCTGTCCTTTTCTGCCTGCTTGTAAATGGCGATTATGAAAGACGGCACTGCCACGATGCCGGTAGGCTTAAGGCTGTGTATAAGCTCAAGCTGCCTTTTGGGGGTATGCGGCCCCATACGGATAACCCCTGCGCCAAGCCTCTGAAGCCCTGAATAGTATGCCATTCCAGCGATGAAGAGATTATCCATGGTAATGGATAACAGAAAAAGGTCGTCCGGTGTGGCGCCTGTATAGGAAAAGCATCTCTTTTCATTCTCCGCAAGCCTATCCATGTCTTTTTTGGCAAGCCCTATGAACACATGCGCGCCGGTTGTGCCTGTAGTTGCAACGATCTCTGAAAGATTGTTCTTAGGCACACAGAGGAAACCCCAGTTGTCTATCTGAAGGTCTTCCTTTGTTGTTATGGACAGACCGCTAATATCCTCTATGCACTTGATAGATGGGATGCGGGCGATTTTCTTTCTGTAAAACGGAGAGTTTTTGTAAAGATAGAAAACTGTTTCTTTGAGGAGTTCGGCCTGAATGACTGATATGTCCTTTATGTCTTTTCTGTCTATATCTGATATGAAGTCCATTTCCTAATTCCTAATACTATAAGGATTTATGCCGCAAGATTCAAGCCTTAATTTGAAATACCCAGTCTTCTGTAACAAGTTTACTTTTCCCCTTAATAAAATCTTCCACTAAAAGAAAAGAGTCCTCTATTGATTTTACATTAGCCTCATCCTGTTGTAGAGGGTTCTTAAAACCTGTAATCTCTTTTAGGATAATCCCGTTATTACTAATTTCTAATTCCCAATTCCTAATTCCTAATTCATCAGGGGCAAGGCTCTCCATTACAATAACCATTGCCCCATTCTCGGAGACACCGCCTGCAATAACCGACTTCATTACACATCTATACAGCAACTCAAAGCCATATCCAATGGCCTTCATAAAAGACGATGCCCCGCTGGTAATCGTGATGTCTTCGCCCTTTATGCCAAAGGCAATGGTCGCCTGGGCTGTTATGACATTATGGCTTGTGTAAGGGAACAGCAGCGGGCTTGCGCCGATAGGCCCCTCTGCGAGAAGGCCTTTAAAGAACTCTGCCTTGCATCTATCTATGGCATTATCTATGCCGAAGACAATGCCAGTGTCTAATTCCCAAGTTCTAATTTGCTTGAACGCCGCAGACACTGCGGCCAGAGCCAGTTCCTCTGCCTTTATGACGGTCTTCACTGCCTTTGGCGTCTCTATCTTGGCTGGGACTTCATTGCATATACCCATGCCTGTTATGTAAATCTTTGTATCCATAAACATAGCGTTAAACGGCCTTACTTACCCTTCCAGCTATCTTTAAAATAAAACTATTTTTGACATTTTATTATCAGCTACTCCACTGCGCTGAAAAGGATGGCCGCATTCTGCCCCCCGAAACCGGCAGAGAGCGAAATGGCTGTTTGGACATCGGCCTTTCTCGCTATATTAGGCACATAATCAAGGTCGCATTCAGGGCCTTTTTCCTGATAGTTTATGGTGGGAGGAATTGCGCCGTTCTTGATGGCAAGAAGGCATGCCGCCGCCTCTATTGCGCCTCCTGCGCCGAAGCTGTGACCTATCATTGACTTTATGGAACTTATCGGTATTTCGTATGCGGATTTGCCAAAAGCGAGCTTTATCGCCTTAGTCTCCATTGCATCGTTATACACAGTGCCTGTGCCGTGGGCATTTATATAATCCACTCCCCGATAAAAGCATTCGGAGACAGGCTTTGATATGTCTGCCTCTTTTAACACCGCTTTAATGGCCGCTGCCAGCCCCCTCCCCTCTTTATCAGGCCCTGTAAGATGATGTGCGTCTGATCTTGATGCATAGCCTATGATTTTGCCGTAAATTTTTACATTTCTTTTTTTAGCATGGTTTGCCTCTTCCAACACTAAAAATGCGGCGCCTTCACCAAGGGCAAGGCCGTCTCTATTTTTATCAAACGGTCTTACTTTATCTTTTGTCAAGGCCTTAAGGCTGTTAAAGCCGGCAAAGGCAAATTCGCTCAATGTGTCTGCTCCGCCTGCTATCATTACATCGGCCTTTCCCCATAATATATTTCTGTATGCTATTCCAATGGCATCTGTGCCGGAAGCACAGGCTGTGGATATGCTCATATTCGGGCCATTAATACCGTATTTTTTGACCAGATAATCCACACCTGAAAAGAGGTGGTATTTTTCAGGCAGCTCCTGCTCTCTATTTCCCTCGTTCCCATGCTCCGCGTGGGAACGCAACCATGCCTCCTGACCGGCAAGTATGCCTCCAAGCACTGTGCCAACGGATAAACCAAAAGGAACAGCATTTGCATCAATTCCCCGATTAAAGATTTCGGGGACAAGTTTTGCATCTTCTATTGCCTGTTTAAATGCCAAATCAAGAAAACGAATCCATTTATCGCTGATCGCATCCGCAAATCCTTCTACCTCGCCGGCAACATTGCATCCGTATTTTTTTGCATCAAAAGATTTAACCTCTTTTATCGCATTTTTTCCTTTCAATAACTCTTGCCAGAATATTTCAAGCCCACACCCTGATTCAAGCGGAGATAGAATACCCATGCCTGTTACAACAACCTCTCTGTTCATACCTCAGGTCTTTTAAACATCCACACAGCTGAATCAAGCATATAAAAATTATTAAAAACGGCATTGGCGCCCACAAAACCTATTTTTCTGGTCATTTTTATGGTGCTGTCGATATCACGGAAGCCATGCCATCCATTGCACACACTTTCGGCGAAGTCATGAATATATATACCCCTTCTTACCCATTCATTCTGTATATGTCTTTTGGACCTGTCAGGATAACCCCACGCAATCACACCTAAGATTCCACCTGGTTTCAAAACCCTGAATATATCCCTGTATACACCCTCACGCAAATGCTCTGGTATATATGGGTCACCACACGAGAAGAATATCATATCAAAAACCATGACCTCAAAAGGAAGATTACTTCCAAAGCCATTCCATCTGCCGGCGTCAATCCATTTGACCTTTGAAGCAACTTTGCCAAGCCTTGACATTGCAAACGGTCTCATATCATCTGTAAAATCTATTGCTGTGATATCCGCGTCAGGGAAATCCCTGCATATACGCTCCAGACCATGTCCTGTCCCGTAGCAAAGGTCCAATATATTGCAATCCGGTATTGTATCGACAGTCATCAGCTTAAGAAGCACATCCCTTGCGAAACTAAATTCATAATTGCCAAGAAACCTATTCCATACATCTTCCATACCCTTATTAAAGCCAAAAAGATAATTCTTTCCTTTTAGAAAATCACCTGCATATTCTATACACTTATCAAAAAACATAGACTGATCACCAAATATTTCTCTCATTACCTCCATGTCTTCGCTGGAAAGGGGCGACGTTGTCTTGGCATCTGCATTATATGTATAAATGCCAGGTTTTTTCTGAGAAATATGACCACACTCTTCAAGAAAATCCAGCAGAATTGCCAACATTCTTTTCCTTACAGCATTCCCTGTCTCATACCCCAGCCTCCTATGAACAGCGCTATAAAACTCTTCTCGTGTCCACAAATTGTCAGACCCACCCCCGAATGTCCTTACCGGAGAATTGCCTGTCTCTCGCATAACAGAAAGTATTCCCTCACTTTCTGCAAACTCAAGAAGTTTGACCGTAAACATCTTTGGAACCAAGAATTGTCTTAATATATCAATACCTGTTTTTATATTTTCAAAGGCTACAGCCATGTCGCTCCGCTCCATTGTAACCGTAAAATAGCGATTAAAAACCTCGCTATTTTACATCTTCCACTTGCAATCGCTTCGCAGCAAGTGGAGCCAGCCGATTTGGCTGCTCCCCGATAGAGACACTCGGGGACAGGCATACTTCGTTATCGGCCAATTTTTGTTCCTCACAACCCACCCCTTTATCCCCTCCAAGGAGGGGAAGGGGTGGGTTACGGCTCGTAGCAAATAACACACCCCTTTAGTCCCCTCTCGAGAGGGGATTTAGGGGTGTGTTGTCTAACAGCCAACTTACAGGTTTCCCCAAAAATCAATGTCTATTTTTGGGTGTAAAATGAAGATTGCAAATTTTAAATTGTAAATTTTAACTGTTTTTCCGTTTTACAATTTGCATTTTTCAATTTTCAATTTACTTTTTTCAATACAAGAAAAGAACCTTCTCCTTCCAAACCTATTGAGCTTACCATAGCTGTCTCAACCTCTGCATTTTCTGCATAAGGATTAAATCTGGCCCAATCTATTTCAGGTATTAAATCATAGCCGACCCTTGAAGGCGGTATAATGCCTTTATGAATGACCATAGCCGCTAAAGCGGTCTGCATAGCACTGCCTGCTGCGAAGCATTCTCCTGTAATAGGTTTTATATTTCCTATAAAAGGCCTTTTTGCAGAAACAGCTTGAAGCACTTTTGCTTCAATATTGTCTTTTGAAGTTCCATTTGCTCCGGCAGCTATATATGTCGCTTCAGTGTCAATATCTCTAAAAGTTTTGTTAGATTGGGCTGGGTTTATGTGCAGTGCTGTATCAACAGAATGAATGCCGGCGTAAATTCTTGCCATGCGCTCAATTGCTGCCTTTTTTTCCTCAAGCACAAGCATACAGGCACCCTCGCCAACCACAAAACCGTTTCTGTCAATACCAAAAGGTTTAATCCCTTCTGGTTTTCCACTGTTTGGTGAAAGCAGTCTGAGTCTTGCATAGCTATCAAAGACAATACTGTCAATCTCTTCTGTCCCGCCTGCTATGCACATATCAAGATTATTACTCTGCATAATCTTTATCGCATAAGCAATGGCATCAAGGCCCGTTGGCATACCGCCTATAATCGTATGGGCTGCACCTTTTATGTTAAATGCAATAGAAACATTTCCCGCAGGGGCATTTAACACAGAGTCAGAAAAAAGCATGGGGCTCACGGCTGCCGGCCCATCCTTTACCATCGCGGCATGGAATTCTCTGGTATAATTAATGGCACCATGCGTAACACCGACAACAAGACCGACCTTTATACCATCCCATTTGTTTGAATCAAGACCCGCATCATCTACTGCAAGCTTGCTTGATGCAAGGGAGTATTTTGATATATTTGCAACCCTTCTGAATCTCCTGTCAGAAAAGATTGCGTCAAGGTCAAAATCCCTTATCTCTCCGCCAAGATGGCTTTTGTATCTGCTTGTGTCAAAATGGCTTATCTCCTTAATCCCTGATTTGCCGTTTATTGCTGCATCCCAGAATTCATCTTTTCCTATACCAGCCGCGCTTACAATGCCTATGCCGGTTATAACAAATTCCTTTGTCATGAATTGACGCTCTGAAATACTATTGCAGCATTTGCCCCGCCAAAACCGAATGAATTTGAAATTGCCCTTTTTATGCTTGTTTTCTGTCCTGGCTTATGGACAATATTGAGATGGCATTCTGGATCAGGGGTTTCATAGTTGATGTTCGGCGGTAATATCCCATTATTAATTGCCATTACGGTAATAACAGCCTCCACAGCACCTGCACCGCCAAGGAGATGACCAATCATAGACTTTACAGAACTTACGGGTATATTTTTGCCTGCTGCGCCAAAGATCTTTTGAATAGCCTTTGCCTCCATCACATCATTATACGGTGTGCCTGTGCCATGGGCATTTATATAGTCAATATCCAATGCATCAATACCTGCAGATGTCAATGCACGGGATATGGCAAGCGCAGCGCCGCTTCCTTCTGGTTCTGGTCTGGTTATATGGAATGCATCGCTTGATTCACCGTATCCAATAACCTCTGCAAGGATATTTGCATTTCTTAAAACAGCGCTGGACATCTCTTCAAGCACCACAATGCCCACACCTTCTCCTAACACAAGGCCATCACGCTTTTTATCAAACGGCCTGCAAAGAGTCTGAGTAACAGCCTGAAGCGAATTAAAACCTGCAAATGTAAACTCACACATTGTGTCATATCCACCCGCAAGCGCAGTATTCACAACGCCTGTACGAATCTCGTTATATGCAAACCCTATTGCATTTGTGCCGGAGGCGCAGGCATTGGATATAGTGAATGCTGTATGATTCAGACCGTACTCTTTGGAAATGTGAATGCCCTGATAATGGGCAAGGTAATCAAGGAGGAGAGAAGGCCGTGCCTTTTTGCCCAAAACTATATTTCGGTGGTATAGCTCTCCTGACAGCATACCCCCAAGTGTTGTGCCAAAAAAAATACCGGTATCTGCAGGCAAAGCATTTTCAAGCCCTGCCTCAAGAAGCGCCTCGTCAATTGCGGTTAATAAAAGCTTTGTCGCCCTGTCAAGTCGTGAAGATTTTAGTTTTCTGAGCTTTCTTGAAAAATTAAACCCCTGTATTTCTCCGCCTGTTTTACTCCTGTAACCTCTTATATCAAACGATTCTATCTTATTTATTGCGTTTCGCCCTTCAAATATTCCTGAAAGGTTTTGTTTTTTACCGATGCCGAGGGCAGTTATCAGGCCAGCTCCTGTAACAGCAACTCTCCTGTTCATTGCAGCGCCAACCTCAGCTTTTCCAAAAATACAATAAGATATTTCTTTGCCGTAGCTGGCAAAGACAAAACACTGCTTATAAAACCAATAAATTTACCGGCAAACCTGCCCCCGAATGCTTCTATCTGGGGTCTGTAATACCATCCGAAAAATAAGAATAGCGCTAACAGGAAAAACCACGCCGCCCAGACAGAATAAAAACAAAGCCATATAATGGAAACCAGCAGAGCCCCGATAAAAAGGCAAGTGTTTATAAAAGACTTTATAAAATATCTGTCAATCATATAGTATAGCCGTAAAATAGCGAGGTTTTTTAATCGCTATTTTACGGCTGTTGTAACAGCTAAACCGATGTGAATGCTCCATGTCATAATGCCAGAACATTTCTAATTGGCCCAAACTTTAGATGCTTCAACAGACCTTCTATTTTTGGCCTTGTTGTAGTCATTCTGAAATAATGCATAAACTTTCTGCTGAGAGGCAGGTCTATTTCAGGATGCTCATTATCAAATTCCCATGGATGGACATAAACAAGCCCCGACTGGCCATATCTTTTATTCATCCATTTTAGTTTTGAAAGTGTATACCAGTAAGGCGCAATTCTTAACGGCAGACCGCCTGTAAAAGGAAGATTTTCCCAAAAGAACCTCATGGTTGTTAATGGAAACTCCAGAATATCGCCGTATTCTGTTTTTATAGTATGTGGGTAAAGCCCAAAATTTCTTTCCCCCATCCTTGTAAGCGGAACCATGCTGGAATCGTACATGATGCCCAATTTTTTCAGCACACCCAATGCCCAAAGCGTATTATTTCTTATTGACCATTCAGGCGCCCTGTAACCCAAAACCTTTTCGCCAGTAATAGCCGTGACAACATCAATTGATTTTCTTACATCCTCTTCAAATTCCTCTCTGGATAATTCAAACAGCCTCCGATGATAATAGCCATGTATTGCCAGTTCATGGCCTTCTTTATGTATAGCGCTAATAAGGTCAGGTTCTTTCTCCGCAATATAACCAAGAATGAAGAAGGTTGCCTTTGTGTCATAAGCCTTAAGAATAGAAAGAACAGTCTCCGTATTGCGGGTTACACGGCTTTCATATTCCGCCCATTTTGAAGGCGCTGCATTATCTTCTGTTCCGCAGATATGATACCAATCTTCCAAATCTACAGTCAGCGCATTTATCATCTTTATTCCCTTATATTGATTGCCTTATCATCTGAAAATTCTATAGAGACTTTACGTCTGCCCTTAAGGTAAATCCAATTGTTTGTATTCAATATAGCTTCCAGCGCCATATCAAAGGTCTTTCTATTGCCGGCAACTACCGGCGCTCCCTTTGAATAAAGCATCTGCCATTTGCTCATGCCAATCTTTGCTTCGCCTTGCGCTATATAAGATTTTATATCATCCGCAAATCCGGCTATGACTGGGCTTGGATCATCCTTTGTTAAAAACTTTGAAAGCATGTATGGGTTGGGGGTCTTGGCATGATGATATACAAAGGTATACTCATTTCCTTTCCATGTAAACTTCGCATAGTGCCTCTCAATCTTTGTTAATACAATCTTTTCACCCGCATGGATTGCAGGCAGGTCTGTGCGGTTTTCCCATGTGGCAGTATTTTTTACAGCATGGATGGTTGTCAAAAGATAATATTCCTCACCTGTAGTAAACTGCCCTACCGTCTGAGGGGTTTCTCTTTTTCCCTCAGATGGCATTGTCTTTTCTTCGGGTAAATAGAATTGTGCGGCGCCGGTTGGCGCCTCCACAGAACTCCTGACCATATTCCCGTATTCAATCTTCTTGTCCGGCGTCTCCCGTAAGATAATGCCTGTGGCTGTCTTTTCCTTAACTGTCCTTACCTCTACTTCGCCCACCTCTATTCTTTCTATATCAAGCACCTCTCCTGTCTTGGGATGCTTTATTGCCTTGCCTTCCTTAAAAACAATAAATCTTTTTCCGGCCCTGGCCCCTGCAATCTTGCCCAGATCTATTGTAACCGTATTGTTTTCTCCCCTTTCCACAATATAACCCTCCAGAGGAAAATCGCTTATAATCTTCTTAGCCATCTCTGCAACAAGCTCTTCAAGTTTTGCAGCGCTTTCACTCTTGACTTTTTCCGCTGCCATGATAGAGCCATTTTCAACATTTATCAGGCGGGCATTCACCTCCATAAGCTGTCTGAGCTTCATCACAGAGCCTGTAACTACTATTTTTGCGCCAAGAACCTTTCCAAGCCTTGCAATACTTTCGGAGTCTATGACTCCGGATACGCCAAGCTTCTGCTCCTGAAGTATCTTTTCCAAAAGCCTTCTTTCAATAACATCAAAACGGCCTTCCTGGACAAAGGCAGTTATGAGCCACTCAGCAACAATCTTTCCTATATCTTCTGTCTCAAATTTCTCACCCTGTATCTGGAAATCCATAACAGCTATCTTGGTCTTTTTAAAATCGGCATAAGCTGTATTCGCCGCAAAAACCAAGGCCGCCAAAATAAATGTTGCTAATCTTTTCATAATGCCTCCGTAGAAATTGATTGAACTTATAGTTACCTGAAAAACATCTTCCTCATATCCTTATCATATATTAGCGGAAATAAAGATGAAAGCCTGCCAAGAACAGGCATCGGGTCATTGGCGGATATAATATCATCACCATGCGTCCTTGTAAAGAAACCCGGCTTCAAGCGCAACCTGTCAGGGTTTGATATGAAGTGTAGTATATCCCCTGGTATAAGCCACCGGCATTGCACACCTACTTTATAATCCCATACAGGCTCTATATCACCGTCAACCGCCATTCTATAAAGAAGATATGGGAAATCAATACCTGATAATATTGCAAGGTGCAAAGAACCCCAAAACCTCGGATTTATCTCCATAAGTTTTGCCTTGCCGTCCCTTGCATCAACCCTGAACTCCACCATTGCGATGCCTTTCCACTTTAGTGATTTAAGCAGACCGATGGCAATGTCTCTTAGCTCATCATTTTTAACGCTCTCTCTTAATGTGCTTGGCCCTCCATTAACAGGATATTCCCTGAGCCGTTTATAAACAAAGGCGGCCCTTGGTTCAGAATTGAAATTGAAAAGCGCGCCTACACCATATGCCCCGCCATTAGGGATATATTCCTGAATAAGCGGAAAAGGATATTTATTATGAACCTTTTGGAAAACGGCTGACAATTCTGAAGGTTTTTTGACGTATACAATCCCTCTTGAACCAGAACTTTCCCTTGGTTTTATAACCAGTGGATATTCCAGCTTTTCGTAATTAAATTCATTTAAATTCTCAACAAAATATGTTTTCGGACATAAATAACCATTTGCTTCGGCATATTTTAAAAGCCACGCCTTGTTCTGGACATTGGATATAAAACTATAATCTGCAAATGGGATTCTCACATACGGTTCAATCTTTTCCCTGTTCTTTAGAATAAGCTGCTGTGTTTCAAGCTCAGTGGGAAGAATCATGTCATAACCATTTGTAGTAATTTCCCGCAGAAGCCATTCCAGAAATTCATTTGGCCTGGATATGGGAGATGGATATACCGCCCGTTTGCCGCAATACCTGGAAAAAAGAGCAGTTGCAAATCTGGTCTTTTCGCCAATTGTAAGATAAAACCCCCTTCTGCCCAGCGACCGCACCGCTGCAAGGGTTTTATTCCACATGGCGTCAAGTATCAAAACCTTCGGTTTCTGCAATGTCTTAAACCCCGCTGCTCCCGGCAAGTCCATGCCTCACCGTCTTTTTTATTGTCTGCCTGAAACCAAAATTCATTGGCAGAAAAAAGTTCCACTTGGAAGTAGTGCCCCAGAGACGCTTGTAAATGGATGAATATGAGTGAAACAGTTTCAACGCATCATAATAGCCGTAAAGCAGCTTTTCCGGACTCATGCCTTTAGGCTTAAACACGACATTATTCGTGTTATATCTTGACCAGTTGCGGTCTATTATCCTTGCTTCAGAATTCAATTTCTCATACAAACCTGTGCCGGGATATGGCGTGAGGATGGAAAAATAGCCTATCTCAAGTTTTGCCTTGATGGTGAATTCTACTGTCCTTTCAAAAACACCTTCGTCATCGTGGTCAAAACCAAACACAAATGAGCCGTTGATGCCTATGCCGTAGTCATGAACCTTTTTGATGACATCAAAATAATCTTGAGGCTTGTTGAACCCTTTCCCCATCTTTGAGAGATTATCATGGGAGAGTGATTCAAAGCCAATAAGAAGCCCCATGCAGCCGCTCTTTCTGCATAAATCAAGTATCTCGTCATCCTTAACAATATTAACAGAGGTCTGGCCAAGCCATTTCAGATTATACGGAATTATGCGTCTTAAAAATTCCTTTGCATATGTCTTGTTGCTTATAATGTTATCATCAACAAAAAAGACAACATTCTTAAGGGTGAATTTCCCTTCAAACGGTTCAAGGTTTTGTATCTCCCTTTCCACCTCATCTACAGGCCTGTTTCTGAATTTGCCGCCAAATGAATTCGTTACGGAACAAAACTCACAGTCATGCGGGCATCCCCTGGTCGTTTCTACAAAGTGGACCGGCAGATATCTTTTATTTCTGTAAAGATTCCAGTCGGGCAGTGGCATGCTTGCCAAAGGTGGAAATGCCGTATGTCGGTAAATGGTTTTCAATTCATCCTTGTTAAAATCTTCCAAAACAGTTTGCCACAGCCCTTCCGCCTCGCCTATAACTACACTGTCGCAGTGCTTGAGCGCTTCATCAGGAAGTTTTGATACATGCATGCCTCCCATAACAACCTTTATCTTTATCCCGCGCTGTTTGAAACTATCAGCTATTTCATAGGCACGGTTCACCGCCGGAGTCATGGCAGTAATACCCACAAGGTCAGCCTCTTGATTTAAATCAAGAGGCTCAACCTTTTCATCAATTATCTTAACTTCCCAATCAGGCGGTGTAAGCGCAGCAACCTTCAAAAGCCCAAGGGTCGGCAGGCGAAAATAAAAATCACCGCCAAGGAGGCTATTTGAGGCAAGTGGAGAGATTAGAAGAAGTTTTTTCATAAATTCAGGAATTCGCTTGGTGAAAGTATTTTGATATTGCCATATTCTTTTAGTGCCTTAAGGTGTTTATCCCCGGAGATGATATATTGCGCATTTGCTGCAACAGCACATTCTATAAATTTATTATCATTAGGGTCATCTTTGATAATATCTATGCGAATAGTATCGGATATAATTTCAACATATGCCCTCATCTTAAATAACTCTGCCATCTCTTTTATTTTCTGCTTCGGTATATTCATCCTGTCTAAAACCTCTATATATTCAAGAAGTATCGCCTCTGAAATGCAAAAAATAAAATCTCCCCTTTTCCACATGTCAATGATTTTTTTAGGATTCCCATCAGGATTTTGAAAGGACGAGACAAGGACATTTGTATCTATAACAACCTTCATCTCTTTTTGGATGCCCTTACTTTCTTAATGACATTCTCTATGTCACCTTCACTAATCTCTCTTTTTTTGAACTCTGCCGATATATTGTTCCAGACCCTGTCAACTACTGCAGCAAAGTCCTTCTGGCTAATGTAGTTTTCAATCATCTCCCTGATTTTCTCACTGCTGGATTTTCCCTCCATCCTGACAATCTTGCTAAACTTATCTTTTATATTAGAATCAATCCTTACAATCATTTGAGATTCCATGCCTCTATACCTCCATATTAGTTTGTATATACAAATTATACAAAAAGACTACGGTTTAAACAAGGATTATTTGTATGAAATCGCCAAAAACCTTCTTCAATGGCGGGCACAGCCCACTCTACAACTTTATTGTTTCCTCATCCATTTAAAATAAACAATTGACCCTATCTGCTTAACAATGGCATTCAGGATATTTTTATCCCCAAGACATTGCTTGCAATAAGGGTGCACTACTCTGAACCGATTAAATCCTTTTACAACATCCTGAACTACCTTCGTATTAAGGTAATCTATAATGGGTGTGTCTTTGTAATTATACATTGACGTCCTGCCGTCAAAATCAGCGCAGCAGAATGTATAATCCCCATTCCACAGAATGCCGAAATTATCCTGTATTCCCGGACAATAGCCGAACACTGCATTTACATTTTTTCTGTCAAAGTGTATTGACCAGTCGCCCATTACCCTTGTATGAAAGGACAGCCTGCCGTTAATCTTTACAGTATTTTCTTTGAATGTCCAGATTTTTTGTATCTGTTTTAATACATTTCTGCGTCTATTTTCAAGAGGGGTATTTGTTATTATTTTGTCAAGCCACAATTCCAGATGTCTTTTAAGGACAGATGAGGTGTCTGCAATGCTGACTTCAGGAAAGATTGGAATGAGCAGTCTTCTGAGAGGCGACGAAAGAAAACTTATTGCCAATCTTGTTTTTCCTGTTTCATTTAAAAACCTTTTTGCTATGGAAACAATTCTGTCCGCATAACTGTCAAAGGTTATCCCTTTGGCGCCCCTTAAAGAAAATGTCTTTTCATCAGGCGTCTGTAAAGAGATAATAATACTCCCAATGCCGGCATCTATTATATCGTTTAGCAGTTTTCCATTTAAAAGAACCCCATTTGTTGTCAGGCATGTTTCAATTTTTTTATCGGCTGCATATCTTACCACATCAACAAGATTAGGATATAAAGTTGGTTCTCCCATAACATGAAACAATACTGTTTTCACCGCTCTTGTATCCGCCGCTTCATCAAGTATTGCCTTTGCCGTCTCGATTGGCATAATGCCTCTTGGTCTTTTCATTTTTGAATCAGGGCAGAACTCGCAGGCAAAATTGCAGAAATTTGTAAGTTCAATATGAAGCCTGTTTACAGGAAGCGGTATGACGCCTATTTTGTCATTTTTTAATGTCATGATTTTTAAAGATATAAGGGAGACTTCCAAGAATAATTATTATAGATAGAGAAATAATAAATCCCGGACTCAATGGGTTAAATATGGAACTGCCGAAATATGTATATATAAAACTTGTCGGCACAAGCGCAATGAGGCTGGCAATATAAAAATCCATGAACTTTACCCTTGAAAGACCTGCGGAATAACTCACCATATCCCACGGCAGGCTGAACAGCCTGAACATGAGCGTTGTTTTGAAGCCTGCCTTTTCCATGTTTTCGTCAACTTTAAGCATCCTCTCCCGCCCCTTCAGAAATTGTTCAATCCATTTTCTGCCAAACCAGCGGGTCATGTAAAAACCAACAACTGTTGAGCCTGCCCCGCCAATAGCGACATAGATAGCGCCGTACCACGGCCCGAATAGAGTGCCTGCTACTATGGTAAGACCCAGAGACGGAAGAAAAAATATGACAGGCTTGAGTATGCAAATAATGATAAAGGCAATGGGGGCCGCTGCCCCAAAACTATTAATAAAAGATTTAACATCATCAGGGCTCTTGAATGGAATATACAGATAGATTAAAACAATAAATAGCAGGGTTATGGCTATCCTAACAATATAAGGCTGCAATTTACCCCTTCGCTCTAAATTAATGGTTGAGTCAATATAGAGATTATCGTCTTTCATGCCTTTAAAAACATAGACAGCAGAAATTTAGTAGCTTGGGCCTTCATTTCCTATGATGGTAACATTAACACCAGCAGGGGCATCAAAGTGGAAAAGGTTCTCCTTTATAGATGGATTTAATACTACATCGATGAACTCAGTAATGGTAGTATCACCCTTTTTGCCAATCACTTCAAACTTATACGGCACGGCTTCTCCCTCTTTATACCAGATATGGATTGCAACAAGATATTTCGCAACCATACTGGATTTCGGCTTCATCTCCAATATAAGATTGCCGTCAGGATTATACACTGCGATGTCAAAATTCTTCTCCATCTCCTTTGTTGACATATTCATTGCAGAGGAAAAAAAATTCATTGCCTGCCTCGCCATGAATTGTTCTGAAAGGGTATATTTTCGCGCCTCTTTTAAATCCGGCTGATAAACCCACATATTTTTTCCGTCAACAATTGTTACATGCCTTTCAGGCTCTGTTATATCCCAGTAAAGGAGATTGGGTCTTTTCATGGTGATTGCGCCCTTTGTTTCAATCTCATTTTTAAGAATGGGGTTTCTCTTTTTCTGATGCACCGAGGCGCTTATAATATCTATATTCTTCTGAACATCCTGTATTCTTTTTATAGCCTCTGCCATTTCCTTGAACTCAAGGGGTTTTCCAAAAGATTCAGCCGGATTATCTTCACTGTTACTGATAGAGATAGATGGGAAAAGAAACAGACAGACAATGGAGAGTAGGCTGATAGTAAAACTGTTGGAAACGGGGAATCGGAGAATCGGAGAATCGGAGAGGTTTTTTCCCCATTTCTCCGTTTCCCTCTTTCTCCGCTTCCATATAGTTGTTTCCTGCCTCTGTTTACCGCTCACTGCCCGCCGCCTTTTGTTTCATAACAAATGCCTTTTCAATCTTATTTCTGAATCCCAAAAATAGACTTTGATTTTTGGGTGCCTCTCGCCTATTGCATGTTTTTTTATATCTCCACAAAATTATACCACTGATCAGGATACTCCCTGATGCGGCGTTCAAACAACTTTATAATATCCTGGGCGTATTGCCCTGTCTCTTCATTTTCTATTATCACAGGCTTCTCTACAATCACGCGATAGCCGTTTCCGTCTTTAACTATAACCGCAGGGAGGATGGCAGCCCCTGTCACCCTTGCAAGGGCAAACGGACCTCCTGGAAAATGCGCTGTTTTGCCGAAAAAGTTCACCCCGATGCTGTTGCCCGTGTCATTTCCGGGGCCAATTCTGCTTCTGTCAACAAGCATGGCCACAACCTCGTTTCTTTGCAGGGCATTGGCCAGTTCCAAAGTGGCAAACGGAGAATCGCCGAGAATCACTGTATTTACATTATGCTGTTTCCTGTATCTCTCCCGTATGTCATCTATTGCCTCTATGCCGTCACGGAATGTTACAACATTGATCTTTATATTGTGTTTGCCGACAAATACTGCGCCGAGTTCCCAGTTTCCAAGATGCCCTGTTAAAAGCACAACCCCTTTCCCCCTCACGAGCGCTGTATTCAGGTTTTCCATGCCGTCAAACCTTTTTATAGCCTCCAGCAGAGAATCCTTCTCAATAGACTTAAATCTTCCATAATCAACAAGATAGGTAGAATAATTTCTAAAGGTGTTTAAGGCCAGGGATGCAATATCTCTATCGTGCATATCAGGAAAAACTCTTCTAAGGTTTTTTTTAACATTTTCCCCTGCCCTTTTGTAGAATACATAGCTTATCTCCGCTATCCTCCTTACAAACCAGTAAGAAAGCCATGTAGGCAGATACCCTATCCCCCATATCCCCAATTTATAGACCACCGGGCGGGCAAGAAAATGCCTCCTTGGTATAGATTTGGTTTCTTGATTGCTTTCTATTGCCACTTCCACAGATGTGTTTTTTATCACAAAATCATACAAAAAACAATGTCTTTGATAAACCCAAAAATAGACTTTGATTTTTGGGGAAACCTGCAAGTTGCCTGTTAGACAACACACCACTAAATCCCCTCTCGAGAGGGAACTAAAGGGGTGTGTTATTTACGACGAGCCCTCCCCCTTTATCCCCCTCATGGAGGGGGACAGGGGGAGGATACGGTGAGGAGTAAAAATTGTCCGCTAACGAAGTATGGCGGGCAAATCGGCTGGCTCCACTTGCTGCGAAGCGATTGCAAGTGGAAGATGTAAAATAGCGAGGTTTTTAATCGCTATTTTACGGATAAAGGAACATTTTCTTTCTTTTTATTTGTATTCCTTATTATTTTGTGATATTCCCATATCTCATCATGGCAATCCTTTATTTGTATAAAATCAAAGTTTATTTTGGGTTTAAGATTCGTTTTTATCGCGGGATTTTCGCATGAAAACCAAACACAAACTAAAAGTCGCCTTTTTCTCATTCACCTGCTGTGAAGGGTGCCAGCTTCAGGTGCTTTCCTGCGAGGATGAGCTTCCTGATGTATTGAGCCTTGTTGACATTGTTAATTTCAGAGAGGCCATTGATGAAAAAAGGGATGATTATGAAATTGCCTTTATTGAAGGAAGTGTAAGCAGAAACCATGAGATAGAAGAAGTAAAAAAGATAAGAGAAAAGGCAAAGGTTGTTGTTGCGCTCGGCGCATGCTCCTCAACAGGAGGTCTCAACTGTCTTAAGAACAGATTTCCCATGCAAGAGGTACAACAGGTTGTTTACGGTAAAAATGCAAAAAACTATAAGCTCATTGAAACAATACCTGCAAGACCGATTGACACTGTGATTCCTGTTGATTATTACATCCACGGTTGCCCTATAACAAAGTCAGAGTTTTTAAGCGTACTGAAGGCTCTTTTGTTAGGCAAAAAACCGGAGATTCCAAATCATCCTGTATGCGTTGACTGCAAGATGGCAGGAAATGTCTGCGTGTTTGAAAAAGGCATGACATGCGTGGGCCCTGTAACAAGGGCAGGCTGCTCCGCAATCTGCGTTACCTACGGCTGCATCTGCTGGGGGTGCAGAGGACTTGTGAATGATCCGAATATTGCGGCGCATGAAGAGACCTTGAAAAGATACGGTTTAACCGCAGATGGGGTTTTGAGGAGTTTTGATTTGTATGGGAGATGGGAGAGGCATAGAGAGAATAAGTGAAAAAGAGATAAGGAGGAGGGGAAATAAATCTGTCATTTTTTTCTTAATTCTTAATGAACTGTTAGGAACCAAGACTAATGATCCTATGGTCATCACAAAAACTTGAGGAGGCACTGGCACGCGGCGAGTTATCGTCTTGGACCAAAGTGAAGTATTTAATCCTTCCTGCCATACTTTCATCGCTTAATTGGCCTTTCTACCTCATAAGTCCAACTTACGGAGAAAAGCCTCCCGTTTTCACCAGACTTATTATGCTTGTTTTCAGTGTCTTGACCGCCTATATAACATATAGAGGTATCAAGAGCTGTTTTCAAGCAAACGAAGGTATTGACGGCAAATTGTTCTTTGAACGCTTTGCTGTCCTGTTCGTACCATCTTTTGTCCGAATCATGGTGGCGACTTTCTTTGGCAGCATTCTCTTGCTTGCTATAATTGGCCTTAATAGAGAACGATTCCTTTTTCTGTTTCAAGGAGTATCTATAATTTTTGCAGCATTCGGCCCTATCATTACGTATGCGCTCTATGCGATGATACAAGGTTCGTTTAAAAGGTTCGGTAAATTACAGAAGCAAAGAGGGTCAAACCTTAAGAATTCATTTTAAAAGAATTGTGCCTGCAACGGCAGATAACTATTTTTATCTATTTGGCGATTTGTTATTATAAAGCTAAAACATATAGAAAGGAGGTCGAAAGATGAGCGCATATAAGTTTTCAGTGGTGGTTGAAAAGGACATTAACGGCTATTTTGCTCTTTGCCCTGAACTTCAGGGGTGCTACACACAGGGAGACACTTATGAAGAGGTTCTGGCAAATATCAAAGACGCTATACACCTTCACATAGAAGATAGGCTTGAAAGTGGTGAAGACATACCACAGCCGGAATCGGTAAGTCTCACCATGATGGAAGTAGCGGTATGAGTGACAAATTACCGAGAGTAACTGCTTCTGAGGCAATCAAGGCATTAGAACGGGCAGGATTCTCCTTTTCACTACAGAACGGTAGAGAGATTTAAAGAACTTTTGAAATAATTTCTGCTTCCACCGGCTTTGCGCTTTATATAAATGAAAACGATATGCACAAAAACATTAAAATAGACATTCATCACATCACCAGGGTTGAAGGACACGGAAATGTGGTTATTGACATTAAGAAAGGCGTCATAAAAGAACTAAAGTTAGAAATTGTGGAATCCCCTCGTTTTTATGAGGCGATGCTCAGAGGCAGAAAGTATGACGAGGCGCAGCATATAATGTCAAGGATATGCGGGATATGCGCTGTAAGCCATACATCAGCCTCCCTGAAGGCGATTGAGGACGCCCTCGGCATAACCATCTCAAAACAGGCATTGCTTTTAAGAAAGCTCGCATTTCACGGAGAAACGATTCAGAGCCACATATTGCACCTATATTTCCTTGTGCTTCCTGATTATTTCAAGGTTGGCAGCGTTGTGCCGCTTGCAGCAACCCATCCCGATGCTGTGAAACAAGGGCTGCGGCTTAAAAAACTTGCCAATGAAATATGCGAAATAGTTGCAGGACGCCATATACACCCCATATCCCTTTTCCCCGGCGGTGTTGCACATCTTCCAAAGGTCAGCGAACTAAAGGAGTTAAGGAAAAAACTTGAAGACTCTTTTAAGGATTTGGAGGCTACACTTGAGCTTTTCAAAACCTTTAAGCCGATAGAATATTCCAGACAAAGAGAATATCTGTCGCTGAAACAAGATGGGGAGTTTGCCTTCTATGACGGCAATATGGTTTCAAACCTGAAATACACCACAAAACCAAAGGACTACAGAAAACTTCTCAAAGAAAGCATTGTCCCTCACTCTGTGGCGAAACATGCAGTAAGCAAAAAAGGGACATTCATGGTGGGCGCCATAGCACGGACTTGCAATAACTTTAAGCAACTCTCGCCAAAGGCAAAAACGACTGCAAAGGAGCTTGGGCTTACCCCCTCTTGCTACAATCCATTTATGAACAATGCAGCACAGCTTGTTGAGTCATTCCACTGCACAGAGGATGCGATAAAGATAATAGACAGGCTGCTCTCCAATGGGCTTAAAAAAGAGGAGTTAAAAAAACCGAAGAAATTCGGCACTGGTGTGGGCATTGTCGAGGCGCCAAGAGGGGCACTGTACCATGAATACACCATTGATAAAAACGGCATAGTAACAGATGCAAACTGCATCATCCCGACAGCACAGAACCTGCGGATAATAGAGGAAGACATGAGAGGTTTCGTGCCAACAATCATGGATAAACCAAAGGATGAGATAGTGAGAAATATAGAGACCCTTGTCAGGGCTTATGACCCTTGCATTTCGTGCTCTACGCATATAATGGATGTAAGGTTTGTGTAACGGCTCGTAAAAAGGCACTCTGCTGTGTTGTTACTGCGGCTTCTTCACTCAACATACCTGTAGCTTGCCCGACCCAACCTTCTGTTGGGTGCCCCATGGACGTTTTTAAAAGCGCCGATAAATCGGCTGGCGGCTACAACCCTTGCATCCGTAGCTTTTTAGTTTGCCATTTATTTTAAATTTCTTACTTTTTTAGAGAGGTAATTTATGTCCAAAATCCTAATCATTGACGATGATGCGGATATAGTTGAGGCAATAAAGATAGTACTTGAGAGCAAGGGCTATAAAGTTATATCTGCCAGTGAAGGCGATGCGGGCTATAAAAAGGCAGAGGAAGAGAAGCCAGACCTCATAATCCTTGATGTTGTAATGAAAACCAAGGATCAGGGCTTTCAGATAAGCTACAAATTAAAAAACCATGCAGAGCTTTCCAAGATACCCATACTTATGCTTACATCTATAGGCAAAGAGACTGGTTTTAAATTCAGCAAAGAAACCGACGAAGACTACCTGCCAGTGGATGAATTGGTTGAAAAACCCATAAAACCCAAAGACTTATTAGTAAAGATTGATAAACTCCTTAAGCAAAAATAGTGTGCCTATTCCAGGAGTTTTGTAAGTTTTATTGACCAAATCTTGCGTTTGCACCCGAAAAAGGAAAACCAAATGCATTTTTCGGTTAATCCAACCCTGACGCCCCATAAATGCGGCAACTACAAACAAATGTGAATAAGACAGGTCTGCGGGAAGAAGAATTTGCAGAAAGGCTTGAGTGGTTCATAGATATAAGATGGATCTCTGTAGTCTTTATTATCACCACTGCTCTTGCGGCTGTAAATCTATTTAGTGTCTCCCTTCCACTACTTCCTATCTTTTTAATCACTCTATTTATAACCATTTACAATGCTGGGTTTAAATTTTATATACAGACAGTTAAACTCCGCATTCATTATGCCGATATCAGAAGTTCCGGATCCGGAACCAATCTGTTAAGCAGTATAAGGAGGCTGGCAATCATCCAGAGCATGCTGGACATAATAAGCCTTACTATTATCATACACTTTACAGGCGGCGCTGAAAACCCATTTATATTTTATTTCATCTTCCATACTATACTTACGAGCATGCTCCTCTCAAAAAAAGAGGCCTATATCCAGGCATGCATTATTTCTATTCTGACAGTCAGCCTCTTTACGCTGCCTCTTTACGCTTGAATATCTAAACACTCTACCTCACCACTCTGTAAATGGATTTTTGGGCATAGACCTTTACAAAAATAAGATATATACGGCAGCTATATCATTCGTATTGACATCCACCATTTTCATCGCCACCTTTTTCACTGCATCCCTGGCAGAAAAGCTTAAAAACAGGGAAAAAGAGTTAGAGGAGGCTCACCTGAAATTATTGGAAAAGGATAGACTTAAAGATGAATATGTAAAGATGGTCAGCCATGATTTAAAGTCTCCCCTTGCCTCCATTCAGAGCCTTTTGGAGGTAGTGATAGGCGGGTTTGCCGGTACCCTTGATGAAAAGGTAAAAGAGGTTTTGCAGAGAATTCAGAAAAAAACAGAATTTCTCCATCATTATGCAAAAGACCTTCTTGATCTCTCCAGAATAAGGGCGGAGAAAAATCTTAATCTGAAGATATTTAATATAAAAGAGGCTATAGATACCGCTGTGGAGATTGCATCGTCGAAGATGGGAGAAAAGGATATACAGTTAAACATAGAAATTGATGCGCAGTTGCCAGATATAAAGGCTGACAGGGAATTAATAACCTATGCCTTCCTAAACCTCATTGCCAATGCGTTCAAATATACTCAACATGGAGGAAATGTCTGGATAAAGGTTTCACGAAAAAATGGCTACATTATTGCGGAGATAAAAGATACAGGGATTGGCATACCGTCAAATGACATGCCGCACATCTTTGAAGAATTCTTCAGGGCTGGTAATGTTATAAAAACAACAAAAGGCACAGGTCTTGGCCTTGCC
>JACRML010000031.1 GCA_016214995.1 Deltaproteobacteria bacterium | reverse complement strand
TACTTTTGTTATCGCCGCTGTTAAACTTGTCTTTCCATGGTCTACATGGCCTATAGTGCCTATGTTTATGTGCGGCTTCGTCCTGTCAAATTTGGCCTTGCTCATAAAAACCTCCTGTAAAATAAAGGTTGAGGCTAAGCATGAAGGTTGAGAAAAAACTTGTCTTTCTTAACCTAAACCTTAACCTGTTTTTATCTATCATTCACCATCTTTCTGGAGCCCACGACCGGGATTGAACCGGTGAACCTCTTCCTTACCAAGGAAGTGCTCTACCAACTGAGCTACGTGGGCAATCCTTATAATTTCAAATCTGAAATTTCAAATCTCAAATTACCAAGTGGAGCGGGTGATGGGAATCGAACCCACGCATCCAGCTTGGAAGGCTGGAGTTCTACCATTGAACTACACCCGCATTTTTAAAATTTGAAATCTCAAATTTAAAACTTCAAATTGCGATTTTGCTGCGCAAAATCGCTGGTGGAGAGGGGAGGATTCGAACCTCCGTAGGCAGCGCCAGCAGATTTACAGTCTGCCCCCTTTGGCCACTCGGGTACCTCTCCAAAAACTACAGTGGTCAGTGAACAGTGCCCAGTGACCAGTTACATACTGACCACTGTCTTTTATGGAGCTGGCGATGGGACTCGAACCCGCAACCTGCTGATTACAAATCAGCTGCTCTGCCATTGAGCTACGCCAGCAAAAAATCTAACCTGTTTTTGCTAAAACAAAATAAAAAACGGATTTTTAGTCTAACAGGTTGGAATTAAAGAAGTTATATATAAGACATTCTCCAATAGTTGTCAAGATATTTTTTTACAGATTTGTCAACCCAATTATAGAAATGTCCTGTTTTTGCAACAAATCCTAACAAGAACCAATATTTTTCTTGACATATGTTATCCCCTTTGTTAATTTTTACTGTCCAACTTTTTGGGAATAAAAACAACAATACATCCGGTAAATCAGGAGGAGTTTCAGCATGAAAAAAAGATTTTTGCTTGCACCAGGACCCACACCAGTACCTGAAAATGTGCTTCTTTCCATGGCGCATCCTATGATTCATCACAGGACTCCGCAGTTTTCCGCCATATTTGCTGAGGCCAAAGAGGATTTGAAGTATATATTTCAGACAAAGCAGGATGTGTTGATCCTTGCTGCTTCAGGCACAGGGGCTATGGAAGGATCCATCGTAAATCTTTTTTCTCCGGGCGATGAAGTCATTGTGGTAAACGGCGGAAAGTTCGGTGAGCGGTGGGGGAAGATTTCAGAGGCTTACGGTTTGAAGGCGCATTGGTTGAATGTGGAATGGGGCAAGGCGGTTGATCCAAAAGAAATCAAAAAGGCATTAGATGCAAATCCAAAGATAAAAGCCGTTTTGATGCAGGCGAGCGAGACATCCACCACTGTTGCCCATCCTGTAAAAGAAATTGCGGCACTTACAAAAAATCGTCAGGATTGTCTGCTAATAGTGGATGGCATAACTTCTGTTGGAGTTTTCCCGACGCCCATGGATGAGTGGGGCATTGATGTTCTGGTATCCGGTTCGCAGAAGGCGTTTATGCTGCCACCGGGTCTGGCATTTGCCGCTTTAAGCGACAAGGCATGGAAGTTTATGGAAACGGCAAAGTGCCAGAGATTTTATTTTGATTTTAAGAAAGAGCGGAAAAATTTAAAGGATAACACTACTGCATATACACCGGCAGCCTCGCTTATTATAGGCTTAAGGGATGCCTTAAAGATGCTAAAAGAGGAAGGGCTTGAAAATGTATTCGCAAGACACAACAGACTTGCCAGGGCTACACGGGCTGCTGTGAAGGCAATGGGCCTGAAGCCCCTTGCGCCAGACAGTCCGAGCGATGCCACAACCGGCGCATATGTTCCGGAAGGCATTGACGGCGGAAAGTTTGTAAAATATCTTCGCGACGACATGGGCATTACAATGGCAGGCGGACAAGATCATCTTAAAGGGAAGATTATCAGGATAGCGCATCTCGGTTATGTTGATACTTTTGACATAATCGTTGCAATATCATCCATTGAGATGGCGCTGAAAAAGTTTGGCTATAAGGTGGAGTTTGGTAAAGGCGTGGCGGCAGCGCAGGAGATCTTGTTGGAAGGGTATAAGTAACAGGGAAGAAGAAACTAATTCCTAATTTCTAATTCCTGCTTTTATGGAGGTTTTAATGAAGGTTCTTATCAGCGACAGCATGTCTGACAGATGTGTTGAGATTTTTAAAAATGCCCCCGGTTTGCAGGTGGATGTCAATACAAAACTAAAGCCGGAAGAACTCAAGAAGATAATTAAGGATTACCATGCCCTTGTTGTACGGAGCGCCACAAAGGTCACTGCTGAGATCATAGAGGCGGCGGATAATCTCAAGGTTATCGGCAGGGCAGGCACAGGCGTTGACAATATTGACACACAGGCTGCAACAAAAAAAGGTATTGTTGTCATGAATACCCCGGGCGGCAATACCATAACTACCGCAGAACACGCAGTTTCAATGCTTATGGCGCTGGCGAGAAAGATTCCACAGGCAACCGCATCCATGCGAAAAGGCGAATGGGAGAAAAAAAAATTTGAAGGCACTGAAGTAACGAGCAAGACCCTAGGCATACTCGGAGTGGGCAATATCGGGAGTATTGTTGCTGACAGAGCACAGGGTATAAAGATGAATGTGATTGCATACGATCCATATCTGTCACAAGAGGCAGCGGACAGATTGGGGGTTGAGTTGGTATCGTTGGAGGAGTTGTATAAAAGAAGTGATTTTCTATCCATACATGTGCCTCTTACAAACGAAACAAAGGGTCTAGTGGATAAAGACGCCTTTGCAAAGATGAAAAAAGGCGTGAAGATTATAAATTGTGCCAGAGGCGGAATAGTCAATGAAAAAGATTTGTGTGATGCTATAAAACAAGGCAAGGTATCCGGGGCAGCAATGGATGTTTTTGAAAAAGAGCCAACGTCGTCCGATAATCCTTTATTACAAATGGAGGAGGTAATTCTAACACCGCACCTCGGCGCGTCTACCGCAGAGGCGCAGGAAAATGTTGCCATAGCAATAGCTGAACAGATTGTGGATTACCTTATAAAAGGCACCATAAGAAATGCTGTAAATGTTCCATCTGTGCCTGCAGAACTGCTTGCGAGCCTGAATCCATATATCATGCTTGCTGAAAAACTTGGTATTTTCCAGGGCCAGATACTCAAAGGCGGCATAGAAGAGGTTACAGTAGAATATAGCGGCGATGTTGTTTCCTATGATGTTGCGCCTGTTACCATTGCTGTCATAAAGGGCCTTCTTGATCAAGTAATGGATCAGCAGGTAAATTTTGTAAATGCCCCTTTTGTTGCAAGGGAACGCGGTATAAAGGTAGTGGAAATGAAGACTTCAAGGGCCATTGATTTTGCCAGCAGCATAACCATAAAGGTAAAAACAAAAGAGGAAGAAAACCTTGTAGAAGGCGCGCTCTTTGGCAAAAAAGAACCCCGGATAGTAAGAATAAATAAGTTCTTCCTGGATGCTGTGCCAGAAGGTTATCTCCTGGTGCTTCACAATTATGATAAACCCGGTGTTATAGGCAATGTCGGCACACTGCTCGGCACAGGCAATATCAATATTGCAAGACTGCATCTCGGCAGACAGGCAATCGGCGGTGAGGCTGTATCAGTTTGGAATATCGATACCCCTTTGCCGGCTGACCTATTGTCAAAACTTTTGAAACTGCCACATATGATTTCTGCAAAGGTGGTAAAGCTGTAATACAATCAATTACGAATTGAAATTACGAATTTATAGCGGATGATGAAAACAAGTAGATATTGTGCTAAATTTCTAAATCCTAATTTCCAATAAAATGTCAAATATCAAAAAAATATTAAAAATTTAGTTATTGGACATCTTATTAGGAATTAGACATTGGGGTTTAGGATTTCTTATATATGACTACTCAACCCAACATATCCCTTCCTCCCGGTGTAAAGGACAGCTTACCTGAGGAAGCTGGCAAAGTAGAGGAGGTAGAGGAATGTATTCTTCCTCTTTTTGAAAGATACGGGTTTAAGAGGGTAATAACGCCGTTCCTTGAATATCTCGACGTGCTTTCCATTGGATTGGGAATTGATTTAAGGGACAAGGTATTTAAATTTATAGACCCGGCAACAGGCAAGGTAGTTGCTGTCAGACCTGACATAACCCCACAGATAGCAAGGGTTGTGGCTACCCGGATGCGGGATTATAAACTGCCGATAAGGGTATGTTATAATGAAAAAATCTTTCGTTATCAGGAACCACGAAGCGGCAGGCCGAGAGAGATTCAGCAGATCGGGGCAGAGCTTATAACAAAGAAGCCGTCGCCTGAGGCTGATGCAGAGATAATCATTATAGCAATCAACGGCCTTAAAGGTTTAGGGCTTAAAAATTTTAAAATAGATATTGGCGAGGTTGGATTTGTTAAAGGGATGCTAGACAACCCAGTTTTAAACATCATAGAAAAAAACAAGATAAAAGACGCCATAGCTCTGAAAGACGGCTCGGCGCTGGAAGCAATATTGGATGACTTAGGGAATAAGGCATCAAGCAAATACAAGAAGGCTCTAAAAATTATTCCGTCTCTATTTGGCGGCAAAGAGGTCCTGAAAAAAGCGTCATCTATAGCCGAAAGCGCACAGGCTAAAATGGCTGTAGAAAATCTTTCGCAAATTTTAAAGATAATTGACACAAAACGACTGACACAATTTATAACCTTTGACCTGGCAGAGATGCGGGGATTTGACTACTATACCGGAATAATCTTTGAGGGCTTTGCCAGAGGAGTGGGAAAGGCAATAATGACCGGGGGCAGATACGACAACCTTATGCAGAAATATGGCTATCCGTGTGCTGCTATCGGTTTTGCCTTTGATGTAGAAAATGTAGTTGCTGCGATGGAAGGGCAAATAAATGGCTAAGAATATCGTAGTTGTCGGCGCCCAGTGGGGAGATGAGGGAAAGGGTAAGATAGTCGATATCTTAAGCGAATATGCAGATGTGATAGTAAGATTTCATGGCGGCAATAATGCAGGCCATACTGTAGTAGTAGGCGGGGAGAAGTTCATCCTCCACCTTATTCCCTCAGGCATACTGCATAAAGGTAAAAAATGCATAATAGGAAACGGTGTAGTGGTGGATCCGGAAATTTTATTGGAAGAGATTAATACCCTTCGTTCAAAAGGTCAATTTCAAGATGACAGCAATCTGCTCATAAGTGAGGATGCGCACCTAATAATGCCATATCATAAAAAACTGGATGCAGTAAGAGAAAGGATTAGGGGTAAACTTAAGATCGGGACAACCGGAAGGGGTATTGGCCCTGCCTATGAAGACAAAGTTGCCAGGTGCGGCATAAGATGCGGAGACCTGTTGAGAGAAGAGGTATTTAGAGAAAAACTTAAGTTCAATCTGCTTGAAAAGAATCAGCTGTTGAAAAACCTGTTTCATGAGAATGGTTTTGAGGTGCATGATATGTACAATCAGTACCTATCATATACAGAAAGGATCGCTGATTATATTACAAATACATCCAGTTATCTTAACAATGCAATAAATAAACAGAAGAATATATTGTTTGAAGGAGCACAGGGAACACTCCTTGATGTAGACCACGGCACATATCCGTTTGTAACCTCCAGCAATACAGTAGCAGGGGAAGCAGCGACAGGCAGTGGTATCGGGCCGACAAAGCTCGATAGGATTATCGGCATATCAAAGGCCTATACTACACGAGTTGGCGAAGGACCTTTTCCAACAGAACTACAGGGTAAAGAAGGGGAAAGACTTAGAGAGGAAGGAGGGGAGTATGGTGCAACAACCGGAAGGCCAAGGAGGTGCGGCTGGTTTGACGCAGTAGCCGTAAGATATGCTGCAAGGCTAAACGGCCTTGATGGCATGGTATTAACCAAGCTGGATGTGCTGGACAAATTGGATAAAATAATGATATGCACAGGCTATATTTACAAAAACAATATTGTAAAAGATTTTCCTGCTGACAGCAACATCTTGAATAACTGTAAGCCTATATATGAAATTATGGGTGGATGGCAAGAACCAACAAGCAGTGTCACAAAACTGGATAACTTGCCTAAAAGTGCATTAAAGTATATAAAAAGACTTGAGGAATTAACTGGAGTTAGTATAATTATGGTCTCTGTAGGCGCTGGAAGAAAAGAGGCCATAATGATGGAGAATCCGTTTCAATGAAAAACAGGTCAAGGTTAAGGCTAAGAGAAACCTCAACCTTAACCTCAACCTTTGTTTTAATAACGAGCCGCTAGCTCAGATGGTAGAGCAACGCCCTTTTAAGGCGTGGGCCCCGGGTTCGAATCCCGGGCGGCTCACCAGTAACTACAGTGTGCAGTGGTCAGTGATGAGTGGTTAGTAAAAACAAAAATGGGTAGAACAAAATAAATCTCAACACTATTCACTCATCACTTTTCACTGTTTTTAAAGTCCCCATCGTCTAGAGGCCAAGGACATCGCCCTTTCACGGCGGTAACCAGGGTTCGAATCCCTGTGGGGACGCCAGAAATTAATCCCACAGACACATCTGTGGGATTTTTATTTAGTGTGCAAAACTCGCTTGTCCCGAAAAATGCATTTAGTTGTTATTTTTCGGGGCAAACACAAGATTTGAGCCAAAGACAAGCCCTTGACAAATTATCTCCTTTGCCTTTAACAAAGAGGGGTTTCGTGTTTTGCTTCAACAAAATACATAATTTGTCAAGGGCAAGGAAAAGATGGCTGGACAAAACGGAGCATACTGTTTTAAGTATGTGAGTATTTGGACAGCCCGACCCATTGCTCCTCAATGGGTGCCCCTGACGCAGTATTTAGCCAAAGATTGCGTTTGTCAAAAAATGCAACTACATTTTTGGGGTTGACACTTGACAAAGTAAGGGCAATTACCTAAACTGATAGCAATTATAATGCATGTTTATGCACTGTTATGGCGAGAAAGGCATTTTTAGATGAAAAAGCCAATAGGGATATTTGATTCCGGCATAGGCGGGCTCACGGTGCTGAAGGAAATTTTGAATGCCCTGCCGGGGGAAGATACCATCTATCTTGGAGACACCGCTCGCGTCCCCTATGGCACGAAATCTGTTGAGACAGTTACACGATACTCCTTTGAAAACGCAAGATTTCTTTTAAAGTTTAATATAAAGCTGCTGGTAGTCGCATGCAACACCGCCTCTGCATATTGCCTGCACCGGCTGCAGCAAGAGCTGCCAATACCGGTAGTAGGCGTGATAGAACCCGGCGCAAGAAGGGCAGTTGGAATAACAAAGACTAAAAGGGTTGGCGTCATAGGAACAGAGGGGACGATAAGAAGTGGGGCGTATTTTGACGCCATAAAGGCTATTGACAGTTCAATTGCCGTCTTTACAAAACCATGCCCCATGTTTGTTCCACTCGTAGAAGAGGGCTGGACGAATAATCAAATGGCCCGCTTAACTGCTCATACATACCTGCGGGAGATAAAGAAGCAATGGGTGGATGCATTGATACTTGGCTGCACCCATTATCCGCTGTTGAAGGATGTAATTAAAGAAATTATGGGCAAGGATGTTGCACTGATAGATTCAGGCCACGAAACCGCAGCAGCTGTTGCGCAGTGTCTTATGAAAAGAGGCATTCTCGAGGTTGCATCTTCTCAACAGGGTTCGCATAGATTCTTTGTTACAGATTCGCCTGACAGATTTAGGCAGGTTGGCGGTAAATTCATGACTGCAAATGTTGATACTGTTGAACTGGTAAATGTGTAATAAAGGCAATGGGTACGGGTTTCCCAAAAAATCAATCGCTGCTTTGGGGGGCTGGAGGCTTTCATCTTTAACCCGGAAAAAATGCAGGTGCATTTTTTGATAATACGCGCATGGCTAAAAAAAAAATACCACCCGCTCAAAAATCAAAAGGGTTGAGAAAAAAAAGGGGCAGTTCCGGCGGCGCTATTCTGACCGTAATCATCATTGCCTTGATTACCGTGGTGATCGGAATCTTGCTCTTGACTAAGTACGGCGAAAAACTTCCGTCTTTCCTTATTCCCCAAAAGCCGGAGATAAAAACAGTAAACCTCTATTTTTCTGGTGATGAGGGTATTGCATTAAATGCAGAAAAAAGGGAGATAGCAAAGGGCAGTTTGACAAAAGAAATTAAACAAAGCATAGAGGGCCTTATCAATGGTCCAAAGGCACGGCTTATACCTACTATCCCTGACGGCACAAGGTTTCTTGGCGTGGAGATTAAAGAAGGTGTTGCGTTTTTGAATTTCAGCAAGGAGATATCCGAGAAACATCCGGGGGGAAGCTCGGCTGAATTGCAAACCATCTATTCCATTGTCAATACAATAACCCTCAACTTCCATGAAGTAAAGCGGGTGCAGTTCCTCATAGAAGGGAAAAAGGCAAAGACACTTGCAGGCCATATAGATATTTCCTTCCCCCTTGGCCATAACAAAGACTTTATAAAAAGATAACAAACCAATGCAAAGCAAATTTTTAAAAATATTAAATGAACGTCCCATCCTCTTTGACGGCGCTACCGGCACAATGCTTCAGAGGCTTGGATTGAAGCCAGGCGGCTGCCCTGATGAGCTTAATATCACAAATCCTGAGATGATAAAGACAGTTCACAAAGGATATATAAATGCGGGTTCTGATGTTGTTACAACATGCACATTTGGCGCCAATAGAACCAAGCTAAAGGAATATAATTTTGAAAACAAACTCCATGAAATAAATCTCAATGCAGCGAAAAACGCAAGAGAGTCAGCCGGTAAAGATAAATTTGTTGCAGGCGGACTCGGGCCAACCGGCAGGTTTTTGGAGCCTGTGGGTGACCTGTCATTTGATGAGGCAGTGGATATATTTTCAGAGCAGGTTGGTGCGCTAAAAGACGGCGGCGTGGATTTAATCATCATTGAGACGATGATGGATATAAGGGAGATGAAGGCGGCAATCATTGCTGCAAAGGCATCTGGCCTGCCGGTAGCGGCAACCATGACATTTGATGAGACCATGAGGACTGTTCTTGGCACTCCGCCAGAGGTGTTTGCCGTAGTTGCAGAGGGTCTTGGCGCTGATGTTATTGGCGCAAACTGCAGTCTTGGCATAGAAGGAATCTACAAGGCGATTATTGCGATGAGCAAGGTTACTAACCTGCCTTTAATCGCCCAACCCAATGCAGGTATACCGTATCTCAAAGACGGCAAAACCATATTTCCCGCCAGCCCTTCCGAGATGGCAAAGTATGTACCTAAACTTTTGGACGCAGGCGTCAAGATAATCGGCGGCTGCTGCGGCACAACACCTGAGCATATTAAGGCAATGAAGTCAGAAGTTAGAAGTCAGAAGTCAGGAGGTCGTAGGGTGGGCTATGCCCACCAAACCAGGCTTGCGAGCCGCAGCGGATATATATCATTTGGCGGCGCCCAGCCGCCTGTAATTGTAGGCGAAAGAATAAATCCGACTGGCAAAAAACTTCTCCAGCAGGAAATTAAAGATAAAAAGACCTCTATCATCCGCAAAGAGGCAAAATCTCAGGCTGATGTAGGCGCTCATATATTAGATGTAAATGTCGGGGTGCCTGGGATAGACGAACCCGCATCAATGCAGATGGCTGTATTTGCAGTCAATGAAAACTGCCCGCTTCCCATAGTTCTTGACTCCTCAAGCCTTGAAGCCTTAGAAACAGGTTTAAAGGCAGTTGACGGGAAGGTGTTGATAAACTCAGTAAGCGGAGAGGAAAAGAAATTAAGCACAATCCTTCCTCTTGCAAAAAAATACGGAGCAGCTGTGCTCGGCCTGACGCTGGATGATAAAGGCATTCCGCCGACCACAGAAGGCAGGTTTTGCGTTGCGGAGATAATTTTAAAGCGGGCTTTAGAATGTGGCCTTTCAAAATCCGATGTTGTGATAGATTGTCTTGCAATGACAGTGAGCGCAGACCAGAAATCCGCACGGGAGACTTTGAAGGCAATTAGGATGGTCAAGGAAAAACTCGGAGTCTCCACGATACTTGGGGTAAGCAACATCTCATTCGGTCTTCCGAACAGGGAGGCAATAAATGCAAATTTTCTAACAATGGCAATTGAGGCGGGTCTTGACGCTGCTATTATAAATCCGCATAATAGTCTGATGATGGATGCATATCATGCCGCAATTGTGCTGACAGGCCATGACTTGAGAGCAGAGAGATATATCAGGAGATACGGCCAGAAGTCAGAAGTCAGAAGTCAGAAGTCAGAAGAAAAAAAAGAACCTAAAACAATTGATGAAAAGCTGAAGAATGCGATTATCAACGGCGATGAGGAAGGGATTGTTTCATTGGTTGAAGAGGCTTTGAAGCATGGATGGGATCCATTGAAGATAAGCAATGCGGGACTCATACCTGGACTTGAAGAAGTTGGACGATTGTTTAATAAAAATATTTACTTTCTGCCGCAGGTTATGCTCTCTGCCGATACCATGAAAAAGGCGTTTGACAGGTTGAAAAAAGAGTTTAAAGGGGAAAAAGCGCAAAGCATGGGCAAGGTTTTGATGGCAACTGTTGAAGGCGATATTCATGATATCGGAAAAAATATTGTATCCACACTATTGGAAAATCATGGTTTTGAAGTCATTGATTTGGGAAAAAATGTCCCTGCCGGTAAAATCATAGCAGAGGCAATAAAAAATAAAGTAGATGCAGTTGGTCTTTCAGCTTTGATGACAACAACTGTTATGGAAATGGATAATGTTATTAAAAAGCTTAAAGAGCATGGTGTATCTGTTTTGACCATGGTTGGAGGCGCGGTGGTGAACCAGGAATTTGCAGACAGGATAGGCGCGAACGGTTATGCAAAGGATGCACTTGAGGCGGTTGAAAAGATGAAAAGGCTTATTAAAAAGGAGATGATATGAAAGATCACACCGATTATAAAGGTGGATTACACAGATGACAGCATTACTGTCATTCTGAGGGCGAAGCCCGAAGAATCTTAAAGCCGAGATTCCTCGCTTTGCTAGGAATGACATTTCTGGGTAATCGTATTTCAAAATCTGTGTAATCTATTCTTTCATAGGAGAAGCAGCATGCATAAACTTCCTGCCTTAAAACAACTGGAAGAAGAGCTTAAAAAACTGGAGAAGGAGCTCAGAATAGACCTGCCCAAAGAGCTAAGGGCAGCCGCGGCTCATGGTGATTTCAGGGAAAACGCCGAATATCATGCCGCAAAGGAAAGGCAAACATTTCTTCAGGCACGGGTTGCGCATTTACATACACGGATAAACGCCCTTGCATCAATCAAGTTAGACAGTCTGCCGAGGGATAAGGTTGCATTTGGTTCAAAGGTTTTTTTAGAAGACTTAAATACAGGCGAAGAGATTGTGTATGAGCTTGTTACGCCCGAAGAGGTTGACCCAAGAAACGGAAAAATATCCATAGCCTCTCCCATCGGCAAGGCGCTTCTGAATAAAGAGGTCGGAGATGAAGTAGCTATACAGCTTCCCACAGGGAAAAAGGAATATTCGGTAAATAAGATTATCACACTTCATGATATGCTGTAAAATTGAGTATAGTTCTTCACTGGCCAAATTTATCTATCCCGCAAATTTTCTTTTCAGCGACATAAACCAGTTGCTTTGCAGGTCTTCATAGGAAATATAAAGACTTGAAGATACAGCCTCTTCAATAGTTTTCCCAGTCCCAATATTTTCTAATATCCGCTTTACTGCTGACATGCCGAACTCCTTTATTATATACTCTGTCGCAGAAAGGCTGACAGAATAGGCTACAATGGCTTGTGTTGCATTAAAGCCCATGAACGAACCTTCAAACGGTCTTAATGGCAGTGGTTTTTCTATTTTTGCAACTTGAGTCAAAACGTTATTGATGCCTTCATTGACAGCGCCTTCTTCGTGCTGGGCAAGGCCTTCGTTTAGCCATAACGGCGCCCTGCCGTTGGAAAGCCTGTGCACTAGCGCATGGGTGTATTCATGAAACAGGACTTTTTCCAAAAGGCTGGTTCTGCTTGTTATCCCGCCTACAGGAATCTTAATCCTGCCGTCATATATTGCGCCCACCCAGCCTGGAGCCCTGGTTACATCTGTAAATTGTTGTTGGGTATAGAGGACAGCCTCTATCCTGTCATTAGGATAATATCCAATGTCAGACCCCACCTTTATATACGCCTCTTCCAAAACAATTGAGATGAGATGGCCGATGTCTGAATTCTCCGCATCTCCAAACTTGACAATAAAATGACTCCCCTCTTTTTTCTGAAATCCCTTCTCAACCTGTTCTTCAAGGCCCTCCCGTGTCCTTTGATAGCTTGTTTTATTTTCAGCGCTGTCTTTAATCAGAAGGTCTTTATGCGAGTCTTGTACAGCTTGAGGCCGTGTCATAGTTTCGGAGGTATGTCTTTTTTTCACAGGCTCCGTAATATTCAGAGCGCTGTCTTCTCTATCCAACTTCGGTGCGGTTACTTGTTTGGCTGCATCCAGACTTGTTTCTAATCCGGGCCTGGAGATAAAATATAGTTTGAAAACAGCTATTCCTATAACAGAAAGAAGCAATGCCAATAGAATGGCTGCTCTTATTCTGCTTGATGGCTTATCTGACTCTGGTTTGAAAACCTTGATTGGACGGGGCAGAGCAGCGCTGCATTTTGGACAGTTTGCAATGTTATCGGGGAAGTTTGTCCCGCAATTTCTACAAAGCAACTTATACCTTCTTTCTAATCCTTATGGCGCCAAGGAGCAGATTGGCAATTACAGATACAAAATAGAGTTCGTCTTCCTGAAATTCTTTCGGTGCAACAGTCTGGACATTCAGCACTCCAAAGAGATCTCCTCTGTGGATAATAGGATGAGATAGCATGGATGTATAATTCTGTTCTCTTAATTCAGAAAACTTTTTGTATCTTTTATCTTTTGATACATCCTTTATATATATTGATTTTCCTTCTTTCGCAGCCGTACCGGTAACGCCTTCCCCTAATTTAAGCCTGACTTTTCCAATGGCTTCTTTTACAAAGCTCGTGGTTGCCCTTAATACAAGCTCTTTTCCGTCCCAGAGGTATATTGAAGAAACATCCACACCCAGTCTTTTTGCGGTTTTTTCTACAACGGATTGAAGCACATCATCCAGGTCATAGTCAGAACTTGCAAGCATACTTATCTCTTCAAGGGTTATAATCTCCATCTTTTCTCTGTTTGCCCTCTCAATCTCAAAGACAAGGCCGCCTTGCTCGTCAATCTTTACATGTGAAAATGTATCCCTTTGATAATATGGATTTATCGCCTTGCTGGCTGCAGGCATTGTCTTAAACTCCCAGAAGCCGCATGAGCATACAAGTTTTACCCTGTAGTCATCCACTCTCTCACTCTTCATTTTTTTACCGCATTTCCTGCAGCGGGTGATCGTTTCCATTGAAATCTCCTTTGAAATACAGACTCAAGACCAAAGTTTTAACGCCCAAAATCTTAGTTTTGAGTCTGTGGTCTTGAGTCCGGAGTCTGTAGTCTTTCCTTTGGCAGAACAAGTTTTACCACCTTACCCTCATCCCCCAAACTGCCAAGCAGATTGTCGTTAAATATTACATTAACACCACCTGCGTTTCCTATAAGAATAGAAAACCTTTCTTTCGCATTCCATTTTATCTTTTCCCCCTGCTTTAGAGACACCTCAAACGGGTTCATGCCGTCAACCTCAGCTTTAATCCACGTAGGCTTTGTAGCCTCTATGATTAGTACAAGAGGACCTTTATCAATAACAACATTATCTGGCAACATATCTTTTGCATCTTTATTTTCTTTTTTTATTGATACCTTAGAGGCAGAAGCTTCATGGGTTGGATTTGATTGGGCTTCAGATTTTGTTGGCAAAGAAGACGCTTCTTTTTTTGCAATAACTTCACGCCCCACCCTGTGCCCGGTTTGACTCTCCCTTGTTTGAAAATTGGATGAGCCATCAACTTGCCGAACAGAAGAATCAGGGGTAGCAGACGGCTGCCTCTTTGATTTTGATATAATATACACGCCGCCTACTATTATCAATAGTGCGATGGCCGCAATGCCTATAATTGAAAGCTGCGAATAAGACACAGAATTTTCAACCCCAGGCTTAATTGGTGGTTGAGTAATAGCTCCGGACTTCTGTTTCATGGCAGATGTTTCATCCTCTGCAATACGAATATATGCCTCATAGCGCAGCAATGCATCCTGCACATCCAGACCAAGATATTTACAATATGCCTGTATAAAACCTTTTACAAAAGGCGCTGATGGCAAGACATCAAAATCGTTTCTCTCTATAGCAGTAAGAAGCCCTACCCTTACCTTGGTTGCATTAGAAATATCTTCTAATGGGATACCCCTAATCTCTCTCTCTCTCTTAAGATATTCTCCAGGACTTTCCATGTATATCTATCTCCGTAAAATAGCGATTAAAAACCTCGCTATTTTAACAAGTCTATGTAACTTTTGGCAGACCTTGCCGTCTCGCTGTCAGGAGCAAGTTTTATAACCTCCTGAAATTCATTGAATGCCCCCTTCTTATCCTTCAGGTTTATCAAAACAAGACCAAGTCTGTAATGGGCATCAACATAATTTGGCGCATTCCTTATCGCAAGCCTGAACATATCTGCCGCCTCTTTATCTCTGTTCATCTTCATATAGGTAAGACCCATATTGTTGTAGGCAACAATATATTTTGGATTGCTCTCTATTGCCTTTTTATAGCTTTCTTCTGCCTTTGCATAATCAGCCTTCTCATAAAAGGCGCGTCCCATATTGAAATAAGCAAATTCCGGGGTAGTGTAAAAAATATCGGATAGAGCAAGCTTGGCTTCTGCTACAGCTAAATCCCACTCCTTTTTTTCAAGATAAACAGCTGCAAGATTTGTATGGGCATCAGAAAACTTCGGGTTTATACTTGTAGCCTCTTTCATATGCTTTACTGCATCTTCATGCATACCTTTAGCAAAATATGCCAGGCCAAGCGCATTGTGAAATGAGGCCTCTTTGTGATATTTCTCCACAGCAGTCGTCAACTCTTTCATAGCCTCAGGGATGTTCCCTTCATTAAGATGAACAACGCCAATCTTATAATGTATATCTGCATCGTCTTTTCGGCTTGCATCAGAGGCACAGCTGTAAAAGACAGTGAACAGTAAGATGCAAGATGCAAGGTGCAAGATGCAAGATTTTTTCTTGCTTCTTGCTTCTAACCTCTGACTTCTAATTTCTGACTTCTGACTTCCGACTTCTGATTCCTGTGTCATTTTAGCTCCTTTAGCCTATAACCCATAGTCCATTGCCTGTTTCTTACTCATATATCCTCAAAATGGGTCAATTGCTTAAACTGCCGGTATCTTTCCCGAATCTCTTTCAGCGTTAAGGTTCTCATCCTGTTCAGGCTGAAATCCTCTACATTAAAAGATGCCATAACACTGCCAAAGATAATGGCCTGCCGAATATTTGCCTCGCTTGCATCATCTGTATTTGCTAAATATCCCATTAAGCCGCCGGCAAAACTATCCCCTGCGCCGGTCGGGTCGAATATTGATTCCAGCGGATAGGCAGGGGCAGAAAATATGGAACCGCCGTTGAACATCAACGCCCCATACTCACCCCTCTTGATTATAATTGTTTTTGGCCCGTAGGATATAATCTTTTTGGCAGCCTTGACGAGATTAGGCTCTTTTGCAAACTCCCTTGCTTCGCCTTCATTTAAAACAAAAAGGTCAACCTTTGATAAAAGCCTTTTTAAGGCATCGGGTTTGCCCTCTATCCAAAAGTTCATGGTGTCGCATGCAATAAATTTCGGCCTTTCAACCTGTTCAAGCACATTCCATTGAATATCAGGGTCAATATTTGCAAGGAATACATACGACGATTTCCTGTAAGCCGCCGGTATATCAGGCTGAAATTTTTCAAAGACATTCAAATGGGTTGCAAGCGTATGGGCTTCATTCAGGTCATAGTCATACCGCCCTTCCCAATGAAATGTCTTCCCCTGCATCCTTTGCAGGCCGGTTACATCCACACCCTTATCTTTTAAAAAATCTATATGCTCATCTGGAAAATCCTCGCCAACCACAGCCACCAGTTTGACTTCAGAAAAATAGCTGGCAGCGGCAGAAAAATAGGTTGCAGAACCTCCCAGCACATTATCAGCCTTCCCAAACGGTGTTTCAACCGAATCAAATGCAACAGAACCAACAACAAGAATGCTCATCAAACCTCCCAACAACCGTTATCCGTGTCCGTTGTCCGTGACCGTAATTTTTTCACGGTTCACGGACACGCATCACGGCATCTTTTACCATTATTCTCCCGCACTGTCAATCAACGAAGAGACAGCCACCACATTCACATCTTGATTAAGTGTGTGAATCATTTCTTTTATCGCTAAAATCGTGGCCGGGTGAGGATGCCCTATAGCAATTGCACTGCCTCTCTTTTTTGCAATCTCTATAAGTTCCAGTATCTGTGCTTTTACATAATTTATATCTTCTTTATTATCCAGAAATACCTGCCTGCTTGCCGCTCTAAGTCCTATCTCCTTTGCCAATCTGTAGGCAGCCGATTTGTTTGTGGTCTTGCTGTCAAGGAAGAAGATGTTTTTCGTTTTTGCTATCTCCAATACAACCTTCATCAATCTCTCGTCCTCCGTAAACATTGAACCCATGTGGTTGTTTATGCCTGTAATATACGGAACAGCATCAATACCCTTCTTGACCTGCTCAGCAACTTTGGCCTCAGACATATCCGTAAATAGCGCCCCCTTCCCAGGGTCATGATTCCTGGAATCTTTCGGCTCCATGGGAAGGTGTAGCAAAACCTCTCTTCCATTCAAATTGGCTTCTTTTGCGACATCTTTTGAATAAGGCAAAAATGGCAATACAGCAATTGATATAGGCACATCTATCTCCAATAATTCCCTCAACTGTTTTATATCCTGTCCCATATCATCAATAACTATTGCAACCTTGGCCTTTGGGACAAAAGTCTTTGCTGGCGGAAGTTGAGGTTTTTCTATTTTTGCCACTTGAGGAGGTATGAGTAAATTCTTTTGTTCTCCCTCCTTGCTCTTATAGCCATAATACAGAATAAACCCTGCTATGACCATAATGAAAAAACCCAGTGCAATTCCAAAAATAAAGAGGGTCTTTGTTCTCAAAGACCCTCTTTTACTCGTTTTGTTTTTTGACATTCTCGTGTTCCGTTTTGGTTCTTCTGACTTTCCTGTGGGTAATACAACCATAAGAAACCCTAATGTCTAATTTCCAATAAAATTTCCAATTACCAATTTCCAGTTTTGCCATTGGACATTTAGATTTTTATTAGAAATTAGGATTTAGAAATTAGGATTTTGTATCTATGATTTCGGAGCTGTTCCTTTGAATATATACCAGCTCTTCAAATAATCCAATGCCCTCTTAAGCTGGATGTCTTCAGCCTCTTCCTTTTCTTTTTCAGCTTTTTCTTCCACTTTTACTTTCTTTTCTAACTTTTCAGGTTTTTGAGGCTCTCCGCCCTCTGCCTCAAGATGTCTTTCCAGGTCTTTTTCCTTTATATGGTTTTTTGTCGCAACATCTCCCACCGTGATATCAGGCTCAATACCTTTGGCCTGTATAGACCTACCCGCCGGTGTATAGTATTTAGAGGTGGTAAGTCTTATGGCCGAACCGTCGCTTAATGGGATGATGGTCTGTACAGACCCCTTACCAAATGTTTGGGTTCCCAGTATCACCGCCCTTTTATGGTCCTGCAATGCGCCAGCTACAATCTCTGAGGCACTTGCACTTCCTCCATTAACCAAAACAATTATCATGTAGGGAGGCTGAGTGCCTTCAGCCTTGGCTTCAAACCTCATATCCTGGCCAGGGGCTCTCCCCTTTGTGTATACAATCAGGCCCTCTTCCAAAAACTTATCCGCAATCTCCACAGCCTGCTGTAAAAGCCCGCCGGGATTATTCCTTAAATCCAGGACTAGTCCTTTCAGCTTTCCCTCTTTTGAACCAAGCTTATTCAATGCATCTTCAAGGTCATTTGCGGTCTTTTCCTGAAATTGTGAAATACGGAGATAACCAAACCCTTCTTCAAGGATCTTATACTTTACACTCTTTACTGCAATAATATCTCTGGTAAGTGTAAATTCCTGCGGATCCTTCCAACTCTCTCTGAGTATCCAGATAGTAACCTTCGTACCTTTAGGCCCCCGCATAAGCTTTACAGCATCATTTATGCTCATATCCTTTGTATATTTCTCGCCAATCTTGACTATCCTGTCCCCTGCCTTTATTCCTGCCTTAAATGCCGGTGTGTCCTCAATTGGGGCAATAACTGTCAGCATATTGTCTCTTGTACCTATCTCTATGCCAATACCCCCAAAGCTTCCCTTGGTTTCGACCTGCATCTCTTTATACTCTTCAGGGGCCATAAAAGATGAATGCGGGTCAAGCCCTTGAAGCATGCCTTTTACTGCACCGTAAATAAGGTTCTTCGAATCCACTTCTTCAGCATAGTTATCCTGCACAATAGAAATGACATCTGTAAATATCCTTATATTTTCATATGCCTTAGGAAGTACGGCAGAAACCCTGTGATTTATTCCCCATAAAAAAATGCTTATTACTATTGCTATTCCAGTCAACGGAATAAGCTTTTTCCCCTTAACCATTTTGAACATGATGTTTGTTCCTCCTTATGAAGTCAGTATGCAGTAAGCAGTAAGGAGCATGCAGCCTACAACAGATGAGTGCGCTTCACCCATCCTACTAACCTGCTTACTGCCTACTCCTTACTGCCTACTTTTTTCTTTCTGTATAAGCCAACCAATTTAACGGGTCCAACGGTACTCCCTTCTGTCTTACTTCAAAATATAAGTGCGGACCTTTTATGGAGCCTGTATCCCCTACAAGGGCAACTATATCGCCTTTTTCTACAATGGAATCCAGATCTTTAATAATTTTTGAAAGACGGGCAAACAGGGTAAAATAGCCGTCACCATGGTCTACAATCATAACCTTTCCATAACCTCTGAACCATCCTGAATACGCCACCCTCCCCTTGTACACAGACCTAACCTCCCCCCCCATATTTGCGGCTATTTCAATACCATTATTAAAAGTAACAGTGCGAAATTTCGGATGCTCCACTTTCCCATACAGGGAAACAATCTTCCCTGCTACCGGCATCGGCAGATTGCCCCGCATCGCTGCAAAACCGAAAGTATGGCTTCCTCCGGTATTTTCCGCCATATCCTTTCTGAATTTGTCTAAAAAAGACTGGAGTTCTTTAGAAGCGTCCTCCATTTCCCGTATTGTAGCAAGCTGTATGTTCTTTTTCTTCTTTATGGCTGTCAAGAGAGCTTGCTTTTTATCCTTTTCCTCTTCTATCTCTCCTTTTTTGTGTTCAACCTCATCCTTTAAGGAAAATGCCTCTTCCTGAAATGCCTTAAGCCTCTCCTTTTCTGCTTCTAAAAGCAGTTGATTCTCTTTGTAATCCTTTAACAGGTCAACGTCATACTCTACTATCTTGTTTATATACTTATATCTTCTGCCAAAATCATTAACAGAGTTGGAGGAAAAGAGCGGCTGTATTACGCCGCCTTTCTTCATCTTATACATAGCAACCAATCGCTGGTTCAAAAACCCTGCCAGCCTTTCTCTCTCGCGCACCAACGTTGCAATATGTATGTCCACTGCGCTGGTTTTTTGTTTTAGCTTAATAATGCTATCTTCTATATCTGTCAACTCTTCCTCTTTTTTAAATCTTGCTTTATCAAGCCTTTCCAATTCTTCAAGGATATTATTCTCTTTTCTTACATTATATTCTAAACTTTTCTTTTTTTCTACAATCTCCCTTTTAAGAGATTCCAGCTGCTTTTCTTTCTTTACAACCTCGGTTTTGGTTTTTGGGGGTTCCGCTGCTAAAGCGAGAGGAATAGCAAGAAGCAAGAAGCAAGAAGTTAGAAGCAAGAAGTTAGAAGCAAGATAAATAGTCTTACCTCTTGCCTCTTGCCTCTTGCCTCTTGCCTTCTGCCCCATCTTCAATTCGCCCCGTCCAACACTACAAGATTCACACTCTTTACTCTATCCCTTATTGCGCCCATATGAGAACCTTTGCCAAGTTCAAGGTTTGTTACCACTGCCTTATTAACGGTTTTGAAGCCGTCTTTATCATGGTAGCCAAAAAGCTGATGAAGCGTATAATAGTTTCCGTTTATATTGCCGAGATAAAGCATTATGTGGCCGCTTAAACCAAAAAGCGTAATACCAGGGACTGCTGAATCCAACGCCTTCTTTATATCCTCCGTCGCAGATGATTCAGCAATGTCTGCCAGCACTGTTCCAACTGTGGCCTGGTGGCTGGAATGCCGCGGCAGGTTAATAGCCATTGTTGCAAAGACATCTTTGATAAAACTGGAGCAGTCCCTTAAGCCATTTCTCCCCCCCCATCCATATCCTTCCCCTAATATCTTAAATGCCTGATTTATTACATTACGTTTGGTGTATGCAAGCGGCCCGATATGTACATCTGCCTTTTTTTCGATATAACCGTCTATCCATTTAAGGCGCCCTTGTTTATTTTTCTCTGGAAATTTAATAACCAAATAATTTTTATCCTCGCCATTGAATGCCAGAGCAGTTCCCATAGGAACGGTTTCAATAGTTGTTTTTTTCCTGTCCCCTGCCCCCTGCCCCCCGACCCCTTGTTTCAGGACCTTTACTCTGCTTCCTGTGATTACGATGGAATACGGGATATTAAATACAGAATGCGGATTTACATCATCTCTGTTATCCGCAAATGCTATATTGTCAATCTTTATCCAACCCCTTACAAATGATGTTTGAAAGAACCCCCACTTTCCATCCTTGCTTTTATGCAGTAGTGCAACTGGCTGAGGAGGGTATATGGCAGAGTATTGAAATGCATCAAAATCTTTGGCAGAAGAACTTTTAAAAACAGGCTCATCGGTTGGAAATGACCTCATATCTGTCATTTTCACAACTACGCCAAAAACCAAATCATTTGTTTCTTTTACAGCTTCAATATTCATATTATCCAAGAGTTGCTTATAAAAAACCTCTTTTACAGCCTTACCTTTTTTGTCGAACATCTTCTTGTCCTGCGGAATAGGGTCTTTAAGCAGCCATTCAACCAAATCCTGTTTTGAAGCTGTGTTTTCCAACCTTGTAACATCCGCCATTTCATCATTTTCATAAAGGATAGCCTCATTCAATTCTTCAATTTGCTCTGATGCAAGCATCAGCTCGTCTGGATTATTCAGCCTTTCAATCCAGAAACCTGCCTTGTAAATGGGGAAGTACTTATTTGCCTTGTCAGAAGCTGTTGCACCGGCTTTCGTAGCTGCATAATTTTGCTGGCCTTTGCTAACCGGACTCGCTTCAAGACAACAGCAGGGTAAAAGGAATATGGCAGTATAAAGCATTACTTTTCTCTTCATCAGGTTAAAAATCACAGGAGAATGATTAGAAAAGCAGATATGTGCTGCATCTGTAAAACCACCCAAAACATTGTGAAAGGTTTTTAGAAAGTTTATAACCCGAAAAATGCATTTGTTTTTTATTTTTTGGTACAAACACAAGATTTGAGCCAGAGCCTGCCCCTGAAAGTTTCTATCAGGGGACAAGGAAAAGCTGGCTGGACAAAACGGAGCATACTGTTTTAAGTATGTGAGTATTGGGACAGCCAGCTTTGACGCAGTATTTGGCCAAAGATTGCGCTTGCCAAAAAATGCAACTGCATTTTTTGGGATAATATGATTCATGCTGATTTGATACCATACTATAAAAACAAACTCAAGCAAAATGACAAAGAAATAGCCCAAAAATAGACTTTGATTTTTGGGGGAACCTGCAAGCTGCCTGCCAGACAACACACCCCTAAATCCCCTCGCGAGAGGGGGGACTAAAGGGGTGTGTTATTTGCGACGAGCCCTCCCCCCTTTATCCCCTCATGGAGGGGGACAGCGGGAGGATACGGTGAGGAGCAAAAATGGCCGATAACAAAGTCGGGGCACCCAAGCAAAGCTTGGGGCGAGCAAATCGGCTGGTTCCACTTGCTGCGAAGCGATTGCAAGGGGAAGATGTACAATAGCGAGGTTTTTAATTGCTATTGTACGGAAATAGCTTTAACAGGAGACAGCTTTATCCTTGACAACAACAACACAGTTCTTGTATATTATAAAACCTCTAAAATTACAATGAAGGTGGATATCCGTGATATACTTGAAGAGGGATTGCATCTCGATATTGCAGAAAATGGCAGTGAGCTGCAGACCGCCGCTGATAAGGTAGATTTTTTAATTCTGTCGCCTGTTTCTGCAAATCTTACACTGCTAAAATCAGATGAAGAAGTGTTTGTAAGAGGACGTATGGCGTCTATCCTTAAGCTTCGTTGTGCCAGATGCTTGAAAGAATTTGAGCAAAAAATAAGTTCTAATATAGACGTTGTCTACTCAATTGCTCCTGAACATGGCTTAAAAGAGAAGGAAAAGGAACTCTCGCGAGAAGAAGCCAGCGCCAACTATTTAAAGGGCAATGAAATAGATATAAATGCAGTTCTTTTTGAGCAGCTTTCATTAGATATACCAATGCAGCCTGTATGCGGACCTAATTGCAAGGGGCTCTGCCCGAAGTGCGGTGCAGATTTAAATCAGGGAAATTGCGGCTGCCATGCGACAGATCATACAGATACAAGGTTTGCCAAGCTGAAGGAACTCAAACTCAAATAAAAAATGATTTCACAGATTATAAAGACGAGATTACACAGATGGCGGTATTGCTGTTGCTGTCATTCTGAGGGCAAAGTCTGAAGAATCTCAAACCGAGATTCCTCACTTCGCTCGGAATGACATTTCTGTGGAATCGTATTCTAAAATCTATGTAATCAGTTGTTAAAGGAGGAAAAGATGCCAAATCCTAAAAAGAGACATTCCAGAACAAGAAGGAATAACCGCAGAAGCCATGATGCACTGTCAAAGCCTGCTATTTCACTATGCCCTCAATGCGGGGAACCCAAGGCTCCTCATCACATCTGCCCCAACTGCGGCACATATAAAGGCAGAGAGGTCATAAAAAGCAAGGAGTAGTTATCAGTGAACAGTGAGCAGTGAACAGCTATCAGTGAAAGACAAAAACTGGTAACTGTCAACTGATAACTGTCAACTGGTAACTGATAACCGCTGAAGATAGCTGTTGATGCAATGGGTGGAGATTACGCCCCTTCTGTTGTAGTAGAAGGTGCAGTGTGGGCTGCCAGAGAACTTGATATCCCCTTAATACTGGTTGGTGATAAAACCAGAATTGAGGATGAACTTGTCAAGCATAAATGGCAAGGCCTTCCCATATCTATTAAACATACCTCTCAAGTTGTCGGCATGGATGAATCCCCTGGCCAGGCAATGAGAAAAAAGAAGGATTCATCTATCAGGGTCTGCTTTGACCTGGTCAAGAACGGAGAAGCCAATGCTGTTGTAAGCGCAGGCAATTCAGGGGCTGCAATGGCTGCCGGCATATTTGTGCTTAGGAATTTAAAAGGTGTTGACCGCCCTGCCATTGCAGTTATCCTGCCTACCAAGAAAGAACCTGTCATAGTATTGGATGCTGGTGGAAATGTTGACTGCAAGCCCATACATCTGGTTCAATTTGCACTTATGGGCTCTGTTTATGCCAAGTATATACTCAAGAAAAATAACCCCAAGATTGGCCTCCTTTCAAACGGCGAAGAAGAAGGCAAGGGTAATGAACTTACAAGAGAAACCCATGAGATATTAAAAGATAGTTCTTTTAATTATCTTAACTATATTGGTTATGTAGAAGGCAGAGATATATTTTCAGGGGATTTGAATGTAGTAGTGTGCGACGGATTTGTGGGGAATGTGGTGCTTAAGGTGACCGAAGGCGTAGCCGAGGCCCTTACATCAATGCTTAAAAAAGAAATCATGGCAAGTCTTTCTGCCAAGTTCGGATATCTGCTTGCTAAAAGCGCACTTGAAAAAGTAAAAAAGAAGGTGGACTATGCAGAATATGGCGGGGCACCGCTTCTCGGCATAGATGGCATCGGTATAATAAGCCACGGTGCATCTGATGCCAAAGCAATAAAAAATGCCATAAAGGTTGCGTCTGAATGCGCCAGAAACAAGATTAACCGCCATCTATTAGAAGAACTTGAAAAAAGTCAGATTCTTCAGAAGCTCGGAAGACAGGCGTCCATGCATTCTGTGGGAGAAGAAGGCTAGTAATTGTAAATGATGAGAGCCAGCATAATCGGAACAGGTTCTTATGTGCCGCCAAGGGTCATTAAAAATCAGGACCTTGAACGTATGGTGGATACCAGCGATGAGTGGATTACCTCCAGAACAGGCATAAAGGAAAGAAGGATTGCAGATCATGAAACTACAAATGAGATTGCCACAAAAACCGCGAAAAATGCCCTTAAGGCGGCAGGCATTTCCCCCAAAGAAATAGACCTGATTATTGTGGGTACAGTCACGCCAGAGATGTTGTTCCCGTCCACTGCCTGTTTTGTGCAGGCTCACATTGGCGCCAACAGAGGGATACCTGCTTTTGATATATCCGCAGCATGTTCCGGCTTCCTCTATGCGTTAGATATAGCAGACAAATATATACGAGCAGGGGTAAACAAGAAGGCTCTGGTCATAGGGGTAGACCTGTTTTCTCATATTGTTGACTGGAAGGACAGAAATACATGCGTTCTGTTTGGAGATGGCGCCGGCGCTGTTGTACTCTCCGGTGAAAAAGGCAAGAGCGGCATACTCTCAACTCACATCCATGCTGATGGCCATTACTGGAAAATGCTGTATACCCCTCTTTGCATAGCCTCAAGCCCTTTCCACAATAAGCCTCTGGAAAATTCCTTTTTAAGAATGCAAGGCAATGAAACATTCAAGGTTGCAGTCAGAACAATGGGAGAAGTATGTCAGGAGGCATTAGACCATAATGGGTTGAAGGTTGAGGATGTCTCACTTTTAATTCCGCATCAGGCAAATATGCGCATAATAAAGGCTACTGCAGAAAGATTGGGGCTGCCGGAAGAAAAGATTTACATAAACCTTGATAAATATGGCAATACATCTGCCGGCTCTATCCCGCTTGCCCTTGATGAGGCGGTTAAAAAAGGGGTTATAAAAAAGGGCGATATTATACTTTTTGTTGCCTTTGGCGGCGGATTTACATGGGCATCGGCAGTGGTGAGGTGGTGAGATGAGTCAGAAGTCAGAAGTCAGAAGCAAGGAGCAAGAAAAAAATCTTGCCTCTTGCCTCTTGCCTCTTGCCTCACAAATTGCTTTTATCTTCCCTGGCCAAGGTTCCCAATGTCTTGGCATGGCAAAGGAATTTTACGATAGATATGCCGATGCAAAGAAGATTTTTCGAGAAGCCAGCGATACACTGCATCTTGATATGGCAAAGCTCTGTTTTCAAGGCCCGATTGAAGAGCTTAATCGGACGCAGAATACCCAGCCTGCCTTATTAACCGCAAGTGTAGCGGCGCTTAAATGTCTGGAGCAGGAAGTTTCTATAAAACCCAAGTTGCTGGCAGGCCACAGCCTTGGAGAGTATACTGCCTTGGTTGCCAGCGGCGCATTGGATTTTAAGGATGCGGTTAGATTGGTTAACATGAGGGGAAGATTTATGCAGGACGCTGTACCGCAAGGTATTGGCGCTATGGCAGCCATACTTGGACTTACAAGAGAAATCGTAGAGGGTATTTGCAGAGAAACCAGCACAGAAAAAAGTATTGTTGTCCCTGCAAATTTTAATACCCCCGAGCAGACCGTCATATCCGGCCATAAAGAGGCGGTAGAAAGAGCCTCTAATCTTGCAAAGGATAGAAAGGCAAAAAGGGTCATACCTTTACCGGTAAGCGTCCCTTCTCATTCTCCGCTTATGAAGCCCGCAGCCGAAAAACTTGCAAAAGAGCTGAACGGCATAAAAGTTAAGCCGCTTAATACCCCTGTAATTACAAATGTGGAGGCAGAACCTTTATTAGAAGAAACGCGAGTCAAGGAGCTTCTTGAAAAACAACTTTACAGCCCTGTCAGATGGGTTGAGTCTATTAAAAGGATGAGACAGGAAGGTGTAGAAGCCATTATAGAAATCGGACCCGGCAGAGTACTGACAGGCCTTGTAAAAAGGATAGACAGCAGTATAAAGACAATAAACATAGAGAAGCCGGAAGACTTAAAACAGTTTACAGTTCACATTTAACAGTTTTTACAGGAGGTTTTATGATTCTCAAGGATAAGGTTGCCCTTGTTACAGGCGCCGCACAGGGCATAGGAAAAGCCATAGCCTTAAGGCTTGCAAATAGCGGCGCTGATTTAGTTATCGTTGATATGAACCTTGAAAAGGCACAGGAAACTGCCAAAGAAATAGAGAACCTTGGCAGAAGGGCAGTAGCGCTGAAAGCAAACGTGGCAAACCTTAAGGAGGCGGAGGCCATGGTGGACGAAACAGTTGCCAAGCTTGGGGCAATCCATATATTGGTCAACAACGCCGGAATTACAAGAGACGCCCTTATCCTGAGGATGAAAGAGGAAGACTGGGACGCTGTAATTGCTGTAAATCTAAAAGGTGTTTTTAACTGCACAAAGGCCGCTGTGAAGTATATGGCAAAGCAGAGATACGGGCGTATTGTAAATATTGCATCCATTGTTGGAGAGATGGGCAACGCAGGCCAGGCAAACTATTCTGCCAGCAAGGCAGCCGTTATTGCCCTTGCAAAAACAGTGGCACGAGAATTTGCATCAAGAAACATTACCTGCAATGCAATTGCCCCTGGTTTTATAGAGACAGCAATGACACAGGCCCTTTCTGAAAAGGTAAGAGAGGAACTGGCAAAGCAAATACCCCTGGCCAGAATTGGAATGCCTGAAGATGTAGCTGAGAGCGTACTCTTTTTGGTCTCAGATGCTGCCAACTATATTACAGGACAAGTTCTAAATATAAATGGCGGGATGTATATGTAAAAAGACAGGTTGAGGTTGAGGTTAAGGTTGGAGTTGAGTGGAAAACGAAGACCAAAAAAGTTTTTCTCAACCTGAACCTGAACCTTAACCCGCATTACCCTTTGACAAGTTATTTAATTAAATGATATAGAGGATACACTTTGTAAAAATTAACAAAAACAAGGAGGTTTAAAATGATTGTAGAAAATAAGGTTAAAAAAATTATAGTTGATCAACTGGGTGTGACCGAGGAGGAGGTAAAGTCAGAGGCATCTTTTGTTGACGACCTGGGAGCAGACTCGCTTGATACTGTAGAGATGGTGATGGCATTTGAAGAGGAATTCAACATAGAGATACCTGATGAGGATGCTGAAAAAATAAAGACCGTCAAGGATGCTGTTGATTATATAAATAAGAAAGCGGCAAAGTAGTTTTTTAAAAGCGACTATAGGCCAGAGACTAGAGGTTGGTAAAAAGCTATCCGCAAACCTAGTCTCTAATTTTTTTCGAGAAAGGTAATATGAAAAGACGCATTGTTGTCACCGGAATCGGTATTATCAGCCCGCTTGGAACCGGTATAGAAAAAAACTGGAAAGGAATTGTTGAAGGTAAATCCGGCATAAGGCGGATTACCAGGTTTGATGCTGCAAGCTATTCTGTCAAGATAGCAGGCGAGGTTCCTGACTTTAATCCAGAGGAATTTATAGCAAAAAAAGAGATTAAAAAGATGGACACCTTTATCCATTATGCAGTGGCAGCAAGCATCATGGCTGCAAAAGATGCGGGATTAGAGGTAACGTCAGAAAATGCAGAAAGGGTCGGTGTTTATATAGGCTCAGGCATAGGCGGCCTCCCTGCTATAGAACACTGGCATAACATCTTAAATGAAAAAGGCCCTAACAGAATAACACCATTCTTTATACCAATGGTCATTATAAACCTTGCCTCCGGTCAGGTTTCTATACAACTTGGAGCAAAAGGCCCAAATAGCAGCGCAGTAACTGCATGCGCTACAGGTAATAATTCAATAGGAGACGCATTTAAAATTATAGAGAGGGGAGATGCGGATATAATGATCGCAGGGGGGACAGAGTCTGTAATAACACCGCTTTGTGTTGCAGGATTTAGCGCCATGAAGGCTCTTTCCACAAGAAATGATGCACCGGAAAAAGCCAGCCGCCCATTTGATAAAAACAGGGACGGCTTTGTTTTGGGCGAAGGGGCAGGGGTATTGGTTCTTGAAGATATGAAAACTGCCAAGAAACGTGGAGCAAGAATTTATGCTGAAGTTGTCGGCTATGGAATGACTGCCGATGCCTTTCACATGACAACCCCTGCACCAGAGGGGGAAGGCGCCGTAAGGTGTATGAATATGGCTTTAAAATCGGCTGAGATAAATTCTGAAGATATAGATTATATTAATGCCCACGGCACATCAACACCTGTAGGTGATGCGGCTGAAACTATGGCGATAAAAAAAGTTTTCCAGGGTCATGCAAAAAAACTTGCGGTAAGCTCTACAAAGAGTATGACAGGGCATTTACTCGGGGCTGCCGGAGGAATAGAAGCGGCAATAACAGTTCTTTCTATTTATAACAGCATAATGCCGCCGACCATAAATTATGAAACACCTGATGCTGAATGCGATTTAGACTATGTGCCAAACAAGGCAAGAGAAAGAAAAATAAATATAGCGATGTCAAACTCCTTTGGTTTTGGCGGAACCAATGCGACATTGGTGTTTAAAAAATTTATATGATTACACAGATTTTAGAATACGATTGCACAGATTAGATAAACCAAGCCTTATCTGTGTAATCTATTTTTGTAATCTGCGTAATCAATCAATAAGGAGTGCTTGATTGGAAACCATTGCTATCGCCAGCGACCATGCCGGCCTGGAATTGAAAGAAGATATAAAAACCTTTTTAAAAGAAAAAGGGGTCGATACCCTTGACATGGGGACAAACGGCAGCGAATCAGTTGACTATCCCGACTATGGTATTCCTGTTGCAGAAAAGGTTTCCATGGGAAAGATTGAAAAAGGAATACTTATTTGCGGGACAGGCATTGGCATGTCAATAGTTGCAAACAAATTTTCAAATGTACGGGCTGCCCTTGTAAATGATGTATATTCCGCAAAAATGGCAAGAGAGCACAACGATGCTAATATCCTTGTAATCGGCGGAAGAATTGCCGGTAAAGGACTTGCAAGGGAAATGGTAAAAACGTGGCTTGAGGCAAAATTTGAAGGCGGCAGGCACCAGAAGAGATTAGATAAAATACGAGAGATAGAAAATAGTATCAAAGAGTCAAAGAGTCAAAGAGTCAGTGGGTCATAGTTTTTACTTTGACTCTTTGACTCTCTGATACTCTGACACTAAATAGTGGGGGAACAGATGTCCACATTAAAAACCTTTGACCCTGAAATCTACGATGCCATACGGCTTGAAACAGAGAGGCAGGAATATAAACTTGAGCTTATCGCTTCTGAAAATCTTGTAAGCGAGGCTGTGCTTGAGGCGCTCGGCAGTGTGATGACAAACAAATATGCCGAAGGGTATCCCGGCAAGAGATATTACGGCGGATGTGAGTTCGTTGACATTGCAGAAAACCTTGCCATTGAAAGGGCTAAAAAACTGTTTAACTGCGACCATGTGAATGTCCAGCCCCATTCAGGCTCGCAGGCAAATATGGCTGTGTATATGTCAGTTTTAAAGCCCGGCGACACCATCCTTGGAATGAATCTCTCCCACGGCGGACATCTCACACACGGAAGCCCTGTGAATTTTTCAGGCCAGCTTTACAATATTGTTTTCTACGGAGTAAAGAAGGACAATCATAGAATTGATTATGACCAGGCAAGAGACCTTGCTAAACAGCATAAGCCGAAGATGATTGTTGTGGGCGCAAGCGCGTATCCGAGGGTCCTAGATTTCAAGGCATTCAGAGAGATTGCGGATGAGGTAGGCGCTGTTGTAATGGTGGATATCGCCCATATTGTGGGTTTGGTTGTTACAGGATTACATCCAACTCCTGTGCCTTATGCGGAGTTCATCACAACTACAACGCATAAGACATTAAGAGGCCCAAGGGCCGGCATGATTATGTGCCGAGCTGATTATGCAAAGGCTGTGGATAAAATGATATTTCCAGGTATACAGGGCGGCCCGCTTATGCATGTGATTGCCGCGAAGGCAGTGGCTTTAAAGGAAGCGCTGGAGTCTTCTTTTAAAGAATATCAAAAGCAGATTGTCGCAAATGCGAAAACCCTTGCCGCGGAGCTTATGAACAAAGGCTATGACCTTGTTTCAGGCGGAACAGACACCCACCTCATGCTTGTTGACTTGACCAAGAAGGATATTACAGGAAAAGATGCAGAGGATGCCCTTGTCAGGGCAGGAATTACCGTAAACAAGAACACAATTCCGTTTGAAACCAGAAGCCCATTTGTAACAAGCGGCATAAGAATTGGAACACCTGCTGCAACCACAAAGGGGATGAAAGAAGCTGAAATGAAGGTAATCGCTGGTTTCATAGATAATGCCCTCAAAAATAGAACTGATGAGACAAAACTATCTTCCATCAAGGCTGACGTAAAGAAACTCTGCGAAAAATTTCCATTCTATAAGAATAAACTGAAGGACTAGATTCTAAGAATACAGTTTTATACATATCATTTATTACATTCGTGCCTCCACTTTCCTTACCTAATTATACACAGCGTCATAAGTAAACCCCCACACCAAAAATTTTGGTGTGGGGGTAAATACACATTACAGAGCGTCAGAACAAAGCAGACCAAGGCGCGACAAAGGCTCGGAGTGAGGCATATTTTAAGCATACGCCGAAACGATGAGCCGAGGAGCAACGCAGGTATGCAAAGTTATGACGCTCTGTATAGAATACATGCCAAACCGTTCCATAATCCACATAGACATGGATGCCTTCTTTGCTTCCGTAGAATTAAAAAAGCATCCGGAGTTAAAAGGCAAGCCCGTTATCGTGGGCGGCGATGGTAACCCCACGAAACGTGGCGTTGTATCTGCCGCATCGTATGAGGCGCGCAAATTTGGGGTAAGGTCCGGTATGCCTCTCAGAACTGCGTCTAAAAGATGCCCTCATGCGGTCTTTCTGCCGGTAGACTTTGAAGCGTATGAAAACGAATCTGAAAAGTTCATAACAATAATCAGAGAATACACGCCGCTCATAGAATCGTTCGGCCTTGATGAGGCATTTATGGATGTTACAGAATGCAGCAAGAGCGCCCTTGATATAGCGAGGGAGATAAAGAAGAGGATTAAGGAGGAGCTTGGCCTTACAGCATCGGTGGGCATAGCGCCAAATAAACTTCTGGCAAAGATGGCAAGCGAAATGAATAAGCCCAATGGCTTCACCGTGATAAGGGAAAAGGATATAATCAAAATACTTTCCCCTCTCTCTGTAAGAAAATTGTGGGGGGTTGGAGAAAAAACAGAAAAGAGGCTTCATAAGCTTGGTATAAAAACAATTGGTGAATTGGCAAAGCTCCCTGTTCAGCATCTGGAGGTAAATTTCGGAAAATCCTTTGGAAGGATGCTCTATGAATACTCTCACGGCATGGATGATAGCCCTGTTGTGCCGTTTTATGAACCAAGCTCATTTTCCAGAGAGGTTACATTTCAGGAAGATACAAGGGATTTGTATCTCATAAAAGAGACCTTGTTTGAGCTTGCAAAGGATGTGGTGGACGGAATGAAATATGATAAATACAAAGCAAAAACCGTAACCCTGAAGATTCGCTACAAAGACTTCCACACCATAACAAGGGCAAAGACAATGGAAGAGCCAACCGATTCCTTCAATGATATATGGACAGCAGCTTTATGGGTGCTGAACAAAATAGATTTTCAAAAAGAGGTAAGGCTTGTCGGGGTGAAGGTGTCGGGGTTAACACGCCCTGCCTGATATTCAGGGTCTAACACCTATAAAATAACCGCTGCCTTATTTTCCTTCAACCACCTCTCCCTTTTCTCATAATCGTGAAGAATGGTTTTTACTTTGCTCCAAAACTTTTTTGCATGACTTTTTTCTTCCAGATGAACCAATTCATGGACTACCACATAATCCACCACTTCAAGCGGTGTCATGATAAGCCGCCAGCTAAAATTGAGCGTTCCTCTTGGTCCGCAAGAGCCCCATCTCCTTTTAGCGCCGGTAATCTTTATTGATGTTGGCTTGTATCCGGTCAGCTTTGCATACCATTCGCAACGTTCCCTTATTTTTTCAAGGGCGCGTTCCTTGTACCATGCGATCAACGTTTCCTTTGCTACGGGCAATCTGGTTCTTGAAATCTGCAGAGTATCCCTTAACTCAATGTCGGATTGTAAACCATCTACAATCTCAAGTTTATAGCTCCTCCCCAAAAACAAAAAAACCTCGCCGCTGACAAATTCCTTTGGCTTTACTATCGGTCTTTTCCTTATCTCTTCCTGCTTCCTATTTATCCAGAAACGTTTTCTCTCAATCAACTTCTGAATGTATTCAAGCGGTGTAAAGAAAGGGGCGCGCACCACAAGTGCAGTATCTTGTGTTATTACAAGGGCAATAGTTTTTCTATGAGACCTTATTACCTTGTCTATTTTAATCTCGTCCATACGTTCCTTTACCCAAAAAATGAAGTTACATTTTTTGGCAAACGCAATCTTTGGCCAAATACATTTTCTGGTTTATTACTTTTTCCTATACACGTTTATTCCTATCTTAATATTCTCATGCTCAGGCGCTGTAACATTACCTTCGGTAGTTGCAATTATTGTAGTCTTACCGGAAGCAGAGGGACCAAACTCCTTTTTTAAATCTACTTTGATGGTGAGCATGTCTCCCTGAATCTGCATATCAATATTCTTCATAAAATAACCCTCCTTTTGTAATATACCTATCCCCTTCAGGAGATGGGTAGTTTTCAATACTTATCTCTTCCTTTGTCAACCCATAAAGCCCATAACCAACCTGTCGAGGAGCGCCCTTTAGTGGGCGGTTTTGGCAGACTGGATGGTTAAGGGTTGCGGCTGGTTTTTCATCATTATCCTATAACAGTGCAGCCCTGAATTCATCTTCAAATTCGGTTTTCTTTAACGCCTCATTATAGAAAGGCATTCCCCATACAGTGTATTTTTTTGATTTCCATAATATATTTATCTGATGCTTCTTTTTCAATGATTTTAAAAAGTTCTCTTTCCATTCGTCATATTTTAAAAGGTGCTCACCTTTCGGTTCAATGAACACTTGATAGTGCAGTGAAATATCCGAATCTTTCTTTTTGAGAAATAGAACAAAGTCAGGCTCAATCGGTTGACCGTCATCAAAGTTATAAATCTGGAAATGCCGCTCATTTCTCAACTTCCTATTAAACCATACCCATTCGGTTTCAGCAGGCAAGACTCTTAACTCATCTAAAAGTTTTTGAGTTTTTTTGGTCAATTATTCTCATCACTCTCCCGCCCTCTGCCTGAAGAACGATGTGCTCTTTTTTATTGTATCATCTTAAAAAATAATGTTTTTTATTTGCTGTCGAGTTTATAAAGCATCTTTAAAACACGTTTGCCCCAACAACCTAAATCAACAGGATACTCATTAAATTCTTCGAAATCAGATGCAACTACCGTTTCAATTTTTATTTGCTCCCCTATTTTCTGAGATATATCTGCAACCACTCCTTTCAAATCCTTCTTGGCAGACTCCGTATCAGCTTCAGGTTCACAATACTGTTCAAATGCTAATAGAGCGACATCGGGTCTGATTAATGAGATTTTCTTAATGAACTTTTCAATCTCATCATGTTTCTTAGTAAAACCGGTTGAACTAAATTTAGCTTCTACAGCATAAAACTTTCCACCTATCATGCATAAAATATCTATTTCATGCTTTTTCTCTGAATTATTATGTTCTAAAAACAAATTAACTTCTGGAAGGTAATAAAAACTGCTATGCACATCCCGTTCTTGTAAATGACCCAACGCCCACAAAACAGTCAGTCCGTTACGCTCACATAATGATTTATATACAAAGTCATTAAGTTTATACTTCCACTCAATATCAATCGGTGCAAAATATTCCTTATCACAAATCTCACAATTATTTGTTCTTTTAATATGATCAAAGGTAAGCGTATTTGTATGCCCGCAATATGAACACCTCCACTGATGCACCTGATAGAAAACTTTTTTGTTAATCAGAAATTCCAACGCGTCATTGAAGTCTGCAACCAAGTAATCATGTATTTTAAACCTGTTTCCAATGCGTAATTTTTTCCGTAGCTGCTCTTTAAATTTATGGTCATTTGGTATAAAAGAGAACAATTTATCCCAACTGAAAATATTATCTGGTCTTTGGGCATCTTTTTCATCATCCACCTTGCTCTTGTTTGCTCTTATAATCTGACGCCAAAACTTATTGGTCAAGCATTCAGATGCATCAGAAAGATTGCCAAACATAGAAATTACACCTCTTAAATTTTGCCCTTTATCGGAGACAGACAAACCATTGTATAGGTCATAGGAAAGTGAAGACCGTAAATCTTCTTTTAGATAATTAACCGCATCGATGGCGAACCATCGAAAAAAAGTTTCATCATCCGGCAAAAAGAGGGAGTATGAGTAGTCCTTTTTAATTGGGCTACTCAATAATGGATGGTTATCTGTTGATGGTATAAGAGAAATTCTATGGTTTTTTGAAATCCTCCCCAAATTTTTAGTAAATGCTCTTACTGCTTTATGACGCCGTGGCGGCATCCAAGTATCAGCAACATTGACAACACGAGAAAGGCTATTGTGGCGTTCAATTTCAAGCTCGACAATCCACTGACCTTCATTTATTCCTCTAAATCGTGGTGGAGTGAACGCAAAATGTTCGGGCTCCTTCGCCTGTATTTTATTAATAGTTTCGCTTAACTTAAATGTCGTTACATCTGCAGACCCACTATGATAATAGTGTTTGAAATCGTCGGTAGATGGAATTGCAGGGTTATTATATTCATTTGTTAAAATCACACGATTGAAGGTGCATTTTTGTAATCTCTCTTGTATCGGCTTGAGTTCTTCAATGTTGTGGCTAAAGCTCCTTATTGCTACTGAAGCCTGGCCAGTATGTTGCCCTAAAAAATTATGACTATTTAGATACAAGCCTAGCTGAGTAATAAAATCTGATTCTTCTATCTGTATCTTTTTTACAATAAGTGCGGCTGGCACGTTGATATAATCCGGAGAAAAACTTCTTGCATTCCAGAAATGAATTCGATCAAGACAAGTATCTCCAACAAAGAGGTTGAAACTATCCCACCTATAAGATTGCACACAGCATATAGATTTGCTGTAAGCCATTGATAGTTTTGCAATCATAATAGCTTTTTTGCCGCTTATTTGAGAAAGTATATCTATAATTGAGGTGGTTTTTGTAGTACCTACATGCATATGCTTACCCAAATCATTTGGCACTAAACAGAGAGTATCAAAAAGCCCTTGTATAGGGTTAGGATACATATGTAAATTAAAGGCAGTTCCAAAGTTATCAGCGATAAAACGCTCTTCAGAAATTTCTTTGTATTGGGTAATAAGTGTTATTTTCTGTTCTTTTTCAGTCCACGGTAGTAGGCTACGATAACCAGCATATGGGCTATGTATTGTTGTTAGCGATGAAATCGATTTGAAATATACCCCCCAGTCGGGTATGTAATCCTGCCATCGGGTTATTTCTGATTTTTTGTGACTTATGAATGCGATAGGACAACAAGCGTGATCTATTTTTGCAATCACTGACTGTTCTAAATCAACATATGTATAAATAAAATCAGGGTCATAAAATTGCAGCCACTTATCGTATTCTTCCAACAAAAAACTGTTGCTATTAGTAGGAATAATTAATGTATGAACACCACCCCAGCGGGTATATGATTCATGGAAAACCGCATCAAGTATCCTATGTGTAGTTATACTTTCTTCATATGGAACAAGGTAAGCAATTTTAATGGGCCTATTGGTTGCTTTGACTTCAATATTTTTATGTAAGGGTTGCGGTCGTTCAAAATTCATAAAGTCACTTTCCCCTCCACAATCTCAATCTCCTCCTCCGTCAATCCATACAACTTATAAATAATCTGGTCTATCAGATTATCGGCCGCCTTAATTTTTTCTTTCAGAGGCTCAAGGACTGACATGCTTTTTGTGAAATGCTTTTCAACGAGTTCCTGTTTCTTTCGGTCTGAAGGGTCAATTGAGATTATGTTTATGTTCTTTTTGAGGACTTCAAGGAGATGATCAAAGCCGTGTTCGTGATATTCTTTGATTGCAGTTTTGTTTGTTAAGGCATCAATTCCTGTACCGATTTCCCTTTCAAGCCATTTGAGAAAGCCTTTGCTCTCTTCATTCTTCGCCTTGTTTAACTCAATTATCTGCTCTGCAAGATAGGCAAGGAAGTCGTGAATGGTATCATTCCTGCCCAAATCCAATGCATAATCCGCCCATTTGAAAATATCAACATATTTTGAATCATCATACAGTTCAACAGCATCCTTAAAAAATTCTTCCGCCCTTTTGGGGGGAGTGGTGAAGGAGATAACTGGCATTGGCATTGAGTCTATTTCATAAGAATTTACATGATTGTTTGTGCTTGTAAGCCTGAATCTCCACTCCCATAGCGATGAATTTAATAATGCAAGAATGGAAAACAGACTATATTCTTTAGGATTGACAATATAGTTGATTGTATCGGAGCAGAAATTATCTTTTTCTATGACAGTTGCAATAATTCTGCGCCAATTGTCTATTGCTGCCCCTCTTTGATAACCGATGCGTATGTGCCTGTGGTCAAATGCTTTTGTATCTTCTCCATGTGCATCAAGGAATCGCTGAATATCAAGATACATCGGACTCCCTTGTTTTGGTTCTTCCTTAAACTCATAACGATTTATATGAGCACCTCGTAAAATAATTTGTCCTTTTTCTGAATTTGTCAAATATTCAGAGTGTGCTGTAAGATTAACCTCGCCCTGCTGTGATGGCGCAAAGTATCCGAGTGTAATTCCGTTAGAAACTTCGTTTAATTTCAAGGCAAGTTTAAAATCCTCTGCGGTCATATTTGGATAACATGGAATACTTAAATTTTCTTTGTCAAATTCTTCAATTTGAGATGGCATTATGGTTAAACGAGTAGAGGTTTCCAAGATGTCTTTTCCGGGATGGATTCTAACATCAAACGAAAATGGCTTTTGCTTAGAAAGGATATATATGCAGGTTGATAACTTTGCCTCATAAAATACCCTGTTTACAGGGTCATCTTTTTGGGGAAATGCTTCTATCTTTTGCAGGCAGTTCTTTTTAAGTATAAATTCTCTCAAGGGCTTTGCTTGTTTATCTGCTAATAAAGCCATAGGAACGATAAAACCATGCATACCTTTGCTTTTGAGTAAATTTAAAGATGTGACACTAAAGAGGCGATAAAAATTAAGTTTGCTGCCAATGGCAGGTCTATACGACATCTGATGCAAGAAAAATTCTTTCTCATGCTCTACATCCCTCTCCTGCTCAAGTTCTGATAAAACATCATACGGCGGATTTCCTATTACGCAATCAAACCCCGGATTCTCTTTTGGACTTCCGTCTTCATTGAAGAATACTTCAGGAAATGCAAGTTCCCAGTGAAAGAATTTCTTTTCCCTTGCAATGGATACAGACTTCCCAAGAAGCAAGTCAAGTTTTGGAACTTGGGTTTTGCCGTTAGGACTTTGTAGTGAACTAACTATAAAATTGTAAATCTGGTTGGATATGCCTGCCTTGGACTTCTTTTTGGGGGAGATTTTAGTTTCTGAGCCGAATATATCCATCTGGAATTTATCCTGCTCTTGTATAATGTTTTCAAATGCCTCTTGTTCTTGTTCAAGGCTGTTTCCAAAAAACAAACTTGTCCAGAGGTCTGTAATTTCTCTGTATCTATTCAGTTCTTCGGTCAATTTTTTGAATGTCTTTTCCTTTGCCTTTATATCCGAAATTTTTTCGCTCGGCATTTCTTCTATTGAATAAAATCCTTTTATTACTGTTGTAATGTCTTCTTTAAATCGGGTTCTATCAAAAAGCACCAACTGGCTTTCATTCTCCTCTGTCTTTTTCTGCTTTCCCTTTGACCGCGGCAGATAATTTAAGTCGGCTATCCTTGCGCCGATAAGCGAATTGCCGCATCTGAGATGATGGTCTAAGAAATTTAGCGGCTGGCTTTTGTCAACTGTCTTAAGCCATAAGGAGAGTTTTGCAAGTTCAACTGCAAGTTCTTTTATGTCAACTCCATAAATGCAGGACTCTACAACCTTACGCTTCCAATAGTTAATTTCATCTTCTGTTTCGCCTTTTGACGTCTTTAACTGTGTTGTGGGATGATAGGCAATCTCATCAGCAAGATATTGAACAGCCTCGACAAGGAAATGCCCTGAACCCATCGCAGGGTCGCAGATATTAAGGTTCAGCACTTCCTGGGCAAAAAAGTCGTCTTTTGAAAATCCCCCCACGCCCCCCTTTTTCAAAGTGGGGTAAAGTTCTTCATCAATTTTCTTTATAATTGGCACTAGCGTATTTTCAACGATATACTTAACAATATGGTCAGGTGTATAGTATGCCCCTGTAGCCTTTCGTTCGCCTTTGTCATTTTCAAGAACTACTTTACCATTATCGAAACTAAACTTATGTTCAAGCAAACCTTCATAAACTGTTCCAAGATGTCTCTCTCCAAGCCCTTTGTAGTCAATGCTATGGACATCTCCATTTTTATCAGTGCGGTTGGAGAGTTCATAAATTATCTCTGAAAGAACATCGTCTCCTGCCTTCTTTTCTTCAAGGAATTTATATTTATCAGGGTCAAAAAGACCGCCGTTATATCTTGGTATGTTCATATCTCTATTGAGTTTTTCATTGCTGCCGTTTATCAGATGAAAAAGGGCTGATAAATCATCATACAAAACTGTTTTGGCACTTATAAATTCTCCTTTCCCATGCCTAACCCTATCCTTTATCCTCTGGATGCCGTAATGCTTGTAGTAATTTGTTTGTGGGTTAGTTGGAAGGAGGTCTCTTGCCTCTGCATTAAGCACAAAGAGTATTCTATATAAAAGGATAAGGCTGTGATAGTATATTGATTCAAGGTCTTTTTCAGATAAACGGTTTTCCTCTCTGGACAGGAAGCCGTACCCAAGCCGTTCAACACAGTTAAAGACCTTTACTCTTAGGTCTTTTTCAACATCTTCCTGAAACTTAAGTGATTCGTCAAAAATATTGTCAAGGAGACATCTGCCGGAACTTTCCTTTATGAAGGCATTTGGGCTGAAAAGGAGATAGAAATATTTGAACTTCTGAAGGTCTTCAAGACATGCCTCAAGGTCTATCTCAAAAAATTTGCTTGACCGCCCCTCTTTGGAATAGAGCCTCCACTCCTTGCCATTGGTAAGGATTCCCCATTTTATGTGTTCGGATTCGTTTAGATAATCCCTTATCTGCTGATGCGGATACCCGCCTTTAGTTGCCTTGCCCTTGCCTGATGACGGCTGGTCTAAATTATGATCCCACCGTTTTGATTCTACAATTGAGATTGCAAGTTTGTATTTTTTATGCGGAGAGAGTTTGAAGGCATTGTCTGCACCTTCGGGGGTAGAGTAAAGAAAGTAATCAGGCACCTGTCTGCGCTCTGCTTCAGGTATTTTATCCTGATTAAGATAGCCAAAACCCAATTCATTAAAAACCTTATCAATAAATCGCCTTTCGGTATTTGCCTCATTACCTCTTCTCAAACCTACAATATTTTTCGTGTATAATTCCTGAATGGTTTTATATACTGGCAGTACATCCTCATCTTTATGCCAGATTTTTGCTCCAGCCTGCGGCAGACGTTCTAATAGATAATGGTTTGAAAAAATGCCTGATGTTATCCAGACATCTTCAAGTAAAGCAGGCTGAGGTTTTTTGCAGGTAGTATCCATTTGTTCAGGCATATTTTATATTAAAACAATAGCTATTGCAGCCTTTATCTCATTGCTTTGATGAGTGTTTTATCAGTCTTTCAATCACCTTCAAATTTGCATTAGTCGCCTCGTTTATCCATGTATGAAATTATAAAATCCCCCTCCACCCTCGCAATCCCAACCCCCTTACCCTTCCCCGTCCCTGCGGAACCTCTCCCCTCAGCCCTTCTATCTCTCTCATCCTGTGGGCATAGCCCACCCTACAACTTTTTGCCCTCTTCCATCATCGTTTCCGCATTTGACGGTATCGGCTATTTATTCTGTTTTTCTAACCCATTTAGATATTCGTTAAGTTTCTGTTTAAAACGGTTAAATACATCATCAATTCTTGCCAACCCTTCTTTCATCCTGTCCCAGTCAAGTTCAAAACCGTAGCCGTGATAAACAACATGCCTGAATTTACGAAATGCGGCCATGTCTAAGGCCAGTTGTTCCTTAAATAATAGAGGCAGGGTTTGGTAAGATGGTTGGCAAAATCTTCGGAAAAGATCTGTGTGCCAGTTGTCGCCGGAAGGCATTGGAACAGAGTGGAACAAGCTGATCCGTTTCAAAATGTTTTCAATCCCTCCGTAAAATTGTGCCATAAAGGCGCCTGCGGCTGTTTTTTCCCTGATAGTTGGCTCACGCTCCGTTAAGTCGTTGCGCAGGGAAGATATTTCTTTGATGACGGATTCGAGAAGCTCAATCTCAATGGCAATTTCCTCGCAAAGGTCTTTCAGATTCATATGAGCGCCTTGCCTTTCATCTCAATGTATTTTGTAAAACGACTCGGAGGGCTGAGCGGCATTACATCGAGAGGAATATGCAGCTCCTCTTCAAGTCTTGCTGCAAATTCATAAAGCTTCCAGCCTGGGATGCCATCGCATGCTATATCAATATCTCTTGTATTTTCCGATCTTGCGACCACTCCCCCGAACAATATCAGACGGGTAGCGCCATACCGCTTGCCGATTGCTACAATCTTGTCTATGTGTTCGCTTACTATTTTCATCAAATACCTCCACTTAGCTTTTTTTTGAAGAAGCGGACTCATTTATTTCCCCACCTCTTGCAATCACAACCCCTTTACCCTTCACCGTCCCTGCTGAACCTCTCCATCAGCCCTTCTATCTTCCTCATCCGGTGGGCAATGCCCACCCTACGATTGCCCTCTTCATTCATCGTTTTTACATCCGGTGGGAATAGACTACCCTTCTTCGAGAAATTTGAGTGGAGTTACTATCCTTAAATTAAACGGCAATTCTGCGATATTAAGAAGGTCAGCATCGCCTGTGACAAGAAAATCTGCCTTTGCTTCAATGCAACAGTCAAGCAACATATCGTCCTTCGGGTCTCTACATATCAGGATTTTTCTTTTTGGATTTACAATCTCGGCTCTTGATACAACGGCTGCCATCCCTGAAATCAAGGTCTTAAATTGCAGGTGGTTAATCTTTCCCTCTGCCTCAAGCGCCAAAGGGACATCACGGTATTCCTTTAAAAGGTCGGGGGTTAAATATATGTCTGCCTCTGAGAACGCCTTCTTTACAGCCTTCTCCGGTGTTCCACCAAAGGCGTAGGCAGAAATAAGCACGCTTGTGTCTATGACTACTTTATTTCTTCTTTTCGTAAGCCTTTCTCCTTACCGATTTAACCGCATTGTCAATATCTTTCATTGTCAAGCGTGTCTTTTTGAACGCCTCACGAGCGACCTCAAATGCCGCATCGAGCCGATCCTCTGGAGAAAGGGCAGAAAGGATAAAATCCTCTGGATTAACTTTTTGTGCCGCGGTTCTCATATAAATCCCCCCTACATTATTAATTTTTTCTCTATTCTATACTAACGGCAATAAATAACTTGGTGTAGGGCAGGGCTTTAGCCCTGCAAATAAGCAAGCCTGAAGGCTTGCCCTACAAGTTATTTATTGCTTTCACTATATATCAAAGTACCAACTTATTCTATAGCTAAAACAGAAAATACGAGCCTGATCTATTCCCCTCCCCCTCGCAACCCCAACCCCTTTACCCTTCCCCATCCCTGCTGAATCTATCCCCTTCCACCGCAAATCCTCTTCTATCGATGAGAATCGCTTAAGCCTCTTCATGTCTTTTTCAAATTCCGGGGCATGAGATATCTTCTTGAACAGCGTCCTAACGAATGGACTGTAGAATGGCTCACTCATCCGTTCTCTTCCGCATATGCCCGCACAGAATAGGGCAAAGTGCGGTAAAAGACCGATTCGTATTCGATAGCCTCGCCATCCGCCGTTGTCACCCATGGAACATCGCTATGGGAATAGGCGCTTATCTGACTCGCATTCATCTCCGAAAGCCGGTTCAGGACATCGTCTATCACCTCAATCTCGTTCGCCTTCAATTTCGCCAGGTCAGGCTTCCGACAAGGCAAATACTTGGTCTGCGGAAAATTGAAATATTCGCTTTTGACCTTCTCTATCTCTTTGCCTTCAATCATTTTCTCTACGATTTTGGCAAACTCGACAGGCGTGGGGCCGTATTTGTTTTTGATGTATGTTGCGCCGATCAGTTGCTCCTCATATTTTTCATAGAAGTCAAAGTCTATGAAATAGAGGAGTTTATAGATGACAGTTTCGCCGATGTTCTCTTTGGCCCCGACCTTATTCAAAATGTACAACAGAATTTCCTTGAATTTCTGGAGATTCTTCTGCGGCACGCTAATCCGCATTTGCGGCCTGGCTGTTTTCCCTTCCTTGCCTTTATGCAAATGAACCTCCGGCTCTTTTACCGGATTCAACAAATCGTCCACTGAAACATGGAAAATATGAGAAAGCTTTTGCAACTCGTATGCGGAGATTTTCCGCTCACCGCTCTCTATTTTGGAAACAGCAGGCCGTGATATTCCAATCTTCTGTGACAGCATATCCTGGCTCATGCCGGTCTTTTCCCTAAGCATTTTAATCCGACACCCTATTTTTTCGTATATGCTCATCGCAGCCCTCCCCTTAATAACATTAATCTATCATAGGTATGATTATCTGTCAAGAGATTGTTTGATATTATTACAACAGTAGGTTTGGCAGGCTGGATTATTTTTCAGCGGTAACGCAGACCGGGGGTCGGCACCATAGTGCTGTTGAAATCGAATTCGACAATTTCTTCAATGAGTACTAAAATGGTGCCGGTGTGAAGAAGGGGGGGGCTATCCCTTATTTGTCATAGCCGTAGGATGGATTGCGCCAACCGAAGCCAGAGATGGTGGGCATAGTCCATCCTACAATTCTGTCTATCACTCATAAAATAATGCTACCATGAAATAATAGATATAAATTCTACAATATCTGCCACTCTTGTATTACAGTCCCAAAAATAGATATTGATTTTTGGGGAAACCTGCAAGTTGGCTGCCAGACGAGGCAGCGCCAATTTTTGAGACGAGCCGTATGTTCACCGATACGGTGAGGAGTAAAAATTGACCGATAACGAAGTATGGCAGGCAAATCGCAGGTTTGTAAAATAGCGAGTGTTTCAATCGCTATTTTACGTTATAACGCCTTGACTTTATGATTTGGCTCTGATATTACACAGAAACCGTATAATAATTTGTTAGCCAAAAGGAAATAATATATGCCAATTCTCTGGCTGGAAAAGGAATCAGTATGAATTGCAGTTATATGGAGAAAGAAAACGCACGCAAAAAGGCGTTTGAGTCTATTTGGAATAACGACCTTGACGCAGTGTTTTCCGATGTTGCAGCTTATTACGACCGAGCAAACATTTTCGCCAGCCTGGGTCTTATGAACAGCTTGCGCAGCCGCTTTATCTCCACCATTGATATTAAGCCCGATTACAAGGTTCTGGATGTATGCGCCGGTACTAATGCCATTGGCATTAAGCTTTTAAAAAAACAGCAAAATCTAACTGTTTATGCAGTGGACAGAAGTATTGCAATGCAGAAAGTCGGCAGAAACCTTGCCCAACGTCATGGCTTTCATATCAACGGTCTAATCAGTGATGTGCATCATTTGCCGTTTCCCGACAATTATTTTGACGTTGTGACGCTACAATGGGCGACACGGCATTTGCGTGTTATAAAGGTATTCTCTGAAATCAAACGGGTGCTTAAACCCGGCGGCTATTTTTACCACTGCGATATGTTAAGACCGGCAAACAAATTTATAGAAGAAATTTACTGCCTTTACTTGAAGGCCTGTTTGCCCCTTATTGCCAGGGCTTTCCGTAGTGGGTCAACATCTTTGAAATGTCAGCCCTACTTTATCCAGTCTATCCGCATGTTTTACTCTACAGAGGAGCTCTCCCACGTGCTGTTGGAGCTGGGTTATTCCAATATCATTGGCCGCTCCATTTTGGGCGGAACAGTGGCATTTCATAAGGCATGCAAAACATAATCGGTATATGTTGAAATAGCAGATACTCCTTAAACAATAGACCCCTTTGTTCAAGATATATCATTCCAAGCTGGCAACCATTGTTTCTGCACTATCTTTCGGCCAAAGCTTTTGTTCAAGCACACCCAACAGCTTCCTCAATGTATCAGTGTATATAGCTGAAATAGATATTGCATTATATCGTCTGCAAAGGTTTTTAACTATCTCAGGGTCGGCCCTATCCTCTTTATTAAACACAAGAAGCCTTTCTATGGCGTCAAGCCCTATCTCGCTCAACACATCTTCCACTACCTTCATCTGTTTTTCAAAATTGGGATTGCTCACATCAACGAGGTGTATAAGCAAATCAGCATCCTGCATCTCCTCAAGCGTTGCCTTGAATGCCTTGAGCAGGTCTTCGGGCAGATGCCGTATAAAACCCACTGTATCTGTAATAACTGCATCCCTCTCTCTTGGAAATCTTAATCTTCTGGAGGCAGTATCAAGTGTTGCAAAAAGTAGGTTTTCCACCTTTGTCTCGCTTTTTGTGAGCGCATTGAGGAGCGTGGATTTGCCTGCATTTGTGTAACCAACAACGGATATTATGGGAACACCGCTGTCTCTTCTGCTTCGCCTTCTCTCAAGTCTGCCCCTGCTTAAATGTTTGAGCTGTTTTTCAAGATGGCTGATTTTATCCTGCACCCGGCGCCTGTCAACCTCCAGCTTCGTCTCACCCGGCCCCCTTCCGCCTATGCCGCCTGCAAGCCTTGACATGGCAGTGCCTTTGCCGGTCAATTTTGAAAAACGGTATTTCAACTGAGCCAGTTCCACCTGCACCTTGCCGTCCCGAGAAAACGCCCTTCTGGCAAATATGTCAAGGATAAGCTGCGCCCTGTCAATTACCTTTAACTCTGTAATCTCGCCTATCTCGCGCATTTGCGTAGAGGTAAGTTCTTGGTCAAATATGATGAGGGTTGCCTCTTTTTGAAGGGCATTTATGACAAGCTCTTTCAGTTTTCCGCTGCCCATGAGGTATTTCGGGTTAAACTCCTTTGGCCTCTGTATGATTGCATCCAGCACAACTACATCTGCGGAGCGCGCCAGTTCTTTAAGTTCTTCCATGGATTCTATTTGTTCTTCTCTTCTATTGTTTTTTGTTGATACGCTTACAAGGATTGCCCTTTCCCTTTTATCTTGGACATCCCTTACTATGGCCCTGCCCATCTCATCTTCCAGAGCCTCAACAAACTCGTCTGCTTTTAAATCCAGCCTGTGAAACGGCATCGCCGGATGAGTTTCAAAGGTTTTGCCTTCAGGGTTTAACGGCAAAAGATGAGACATATAAATATTGCCTGGCAGGCCGTCTTCCAGAACACCGATGGCAGCCATCATATCCAGCCTCAGCAAGGCAAGGTCTGTAAGGTCATCCTGGCTTAAAGGTTCATTTTTGAGATGCGTGTGTATGCAGCGCACGCCCCTGAGGCGCTTTCTGCCAAGCGGATAATCAGAAAGAATAGGGATGACAATCTCTTTTTCATCGCCGATAATGGCACAGACAACAAAACCCTGACGATTAACGATAACACCTATTTGTCTGCCTATGTCTCTGGAAAGTTCTGTAAGGTATCTTCCTAATTCCGGAGTAATGAACAGGTTGGGTGGAATACGGCGGCGGTAAATATGCTGTAGTCTTCTTAACTGGTCTGTTTTAAGGCCTTTAGTATTTCCGTAGAGTTGCGAAATGTAACAAAACCCCCTTTCCCCCTCACATGGCTAAATGTTTGAGTCTTATTCAAACTGCTACTGCGCTGGAGCAGCAGTTGGCGCGTGGTTAATAAGCGCGCCTTCCGGCGTATTTTCTTTTGTAAAATTGTGGCATCTTAGACAATCAGAATGAGTAAAGGCAACCTTTCCATGGCAACGGCCGCAGCTTTTACCATCTTTCATTTCAATCATCTTTACCCTGTTTGCGCCAAGCTCTGGTTTGAATGTATCGGGATGACACATAGAACATTTAACCCATGTAGAATGTATTTTATGGCTGAACAGGACATTTTTTAAAAAGGCGATGGATGTTTCAAAAAGTATGTTCGTCTCTCTTACACCTTCAGCATCTGGGCCCCCATTGAGGTTAGTACGTGGATTAAACGCCTTCACCTTGTCAAGCTCAACCCAGTTGATAAACCCTAGCTTATCAACCGGCAATTTCCCGCCTGAAAGATTTTCGGGATTCCATTCAGTACCTACCCTTGATGCAATCTCTTTAAATTTATTGCCGTTATAATAACTTAAATCCATAAGCGGCCTGGATTCAGGCTTACCAACAATATGACATCTTCCGCAGTTTTCCTCAGCGCTTGCATTAAAAGATATCTTGCCGTTATGGCACATCCCGCACTGCTTGCCCTCCTGTATCTTTGCCTGGGATAGATCATTGGCGCCACGTTTCATAATAAAGATGTCCTCATGGCAGACCTTGCATCTGAAGAATGCCCTGTGTATCCAGTGGGGATAGATTACAGGACTTAGCCCCTTTGCAGCCATTTCCTGCTTATGGGCAGTCATAACAAAATTACCTGGCACCTTTTCCATTTTTTTAATTTCTTCAAACCCTTCGGTTCTTTTTTTTTCCTTTTCAACTTCTTCCTTTTGTAATTTTTCTACCTTCTTAAGCAACTCCTCGTCACCGTTGTTCCAGTGAATATTCATTGTGGCTATGGCACCTGCAATGTCTAACAGATACACCCTCTCCTGATAACTCTTTTCAGGCAGCATAGCTTCTGTAATCAGGGAGTTAATTTCCGCTGGTATGATATCCTTATTTTTTTTAATAAGGATGCTTTGGGCTTGCAGGCTATTGGCTTTGTGGTTTTCCATGAATTTCTTTCTAAACTGACTCTCCTCTGCACTCAGGTAAGATTTAAAAAAAATAGCAACAATCACTGTAATGATTACTACCTGCCTTATGATAGATACCGTTGCTTTCATTTTATTCCTCCTATGAAAGAATTGATTACACAGATTTTGAAATACGATTACACAGAATGAACTACCCCGCAGCAAGCTGCGGGGTATCTGAAAACACCTCACAGAAGCTACAATTGTTGTTGATACAAAAAAAATTACGAAGCAAGCTTCGGGGAATTAGACCCGAAGTGATTAAAAACTGTTACTTTGCCTTAATCTGTGTAATCCGCCTTTATAATCGGTGTAATCTTTCATATCATCTCCTTTTGGTTGCAGTGTTAACCTTTAGCTGCCATGCAGTAATCCAATACCACATTTTAAATGCGGCGTATTATATCACAGTTGCTGCAAGTTGGCTATCCAATATAAAGTATAGTATACAAAACCTGTAAGTTTGTAAATTCTCCTTGACAAATATCATAAAGGAGATTAAGTTTTGATTCGTAGTTCATTGGCAGGCTGTGGAAAAAGCCATTAACAGCCTTGATTTACACAGATTAGAAAAAATGATTACACAGATATTTAAAGAAGTTTGAATCTGTGTAATCTAATCTTTTATCTGTGTAATCAGAGATTGTTGAGTTTTTCAACAAGCTCTTAGAGGTAAATATGAAACAATCGTCGGCAAACCTTATCTTATTGCTTGGTTTGTTTATTACCGGTTGTGCAAACGTACAGCAGGAGCAAACAGTAAAGGACCTCAAGACTCAGATATCTGAATTAGAAAAAAAACAGTCTAAAACCAATGCAAGCATGGAAGAGTTAAATAATAAACTCTTTCTGCTTCAGGAACAGGTTGCCGTCAGCAAAAAAGATATTGGGGAGCTTAAGGCTATGGCTGTTCCTGTTATCCCGCCTGACAACCTCAAGGTTGTCAGACTTGAAACCGAAGATATAAAAAAGACAGAAGCCAAAAAAGAACCGATAAAAAAAGAAGATGCTAAAAAAGCAGAATCTTTGCCAAGTCCGGAAGCACTTTACAATGAGGCACAAAACCTGTTTATGTCAGGCAGATTGCCTGAGTCAATTGATAAGTTCGCTAATTTTATTCTGAATTACCCCAAACATACACTGGCAGATAATGCACAATACTGGATTGGAGAAACCTACTATTCGCAGAAAGACTATCAAAAGGCATTGGTGGAGTTTAAAAAAGTGGTGGCTAACTATCCAAATGCAAATAAGGCTTCTGATGCACTTTTAAAAGTGGCCTTTACATATTTGGAGCTTAACAACAAAGAAAAGGCAATGGGTGAATTTAAATTACTTATAGAGAGATACCCATCGTCAGAGGCGGCAGTGAAGGCAAGGACAAAGATTCAAGAACTCCAAAAATAGTTTTACTAAAGGGGGAAGCTATGATGAAGATAAAATTGATTTTTATGTTGATGTTTCTACTATCTTTCTCAGTTTACAGCCACTCATTAGCTGTAGAAAGAGAAAGGCATTTGGAAGATGGAGAATATACTGTTCTGGAAGGGGATACGCTCTGGGACATATCAGATAGCTTTTTAAGAAATCCATTTAAGTGGCCAAGCGTTTGGAAGATAAACCCATATATTGTGAACCCTCATCTCATATACCCCGGCAACAAAATCAGACTCTTTCCTTCCGAATCGGTTGAAGCAGGAGAAAAGGCAAAAGAGGGTGGTGTAGAGGCAAAACCGACTGTCCCGAAAGGACTGCCAATTGAGAAATTGCAAAAACCCGAAGATATATCTGCTGCAGTAATGCCTAAAGAAGCTGAAGTTCCCCCTACACCTTCTGCGACTGAAGAAAAACCAGCTCCTAAAATTATAAAGGTTTCCTCCTTAATTATGGAAAGACATGGATTGATATCTGCCAAAGATAAGGAAGGCATCGGCATAATTATAGGCTCCAAGGAGGAAAAGCTTTTGCTGTCTCAAGGAGATATTGTCTACATCTCTATTGCCAAAGGAAATGAGATAAAAGAAGGCGAAAATCTCACCATCTTTACAATCACAGGCGAAGTAAAACACCCTGTCACTGATAAGCCAGTAGGGTTTTTGACTGACACATCGGGCGTATTGAAGATTATAAAGGTTGAAACAGGTGGGGTAATAATTGCAAGAATAGAAAAATCTTACAAAGAGATATTAAAAGGTGCAAAGCTAAAATCGCATGAGCCGCCTGTTATAGAGGTGGAGGTAAAAAAGCCTGAAAAGGTAATAGACGGGTTTATTATAGCGTCGATTGAAGGTAAGGTAGGACTAGCAGAAAGCGATATCGTCTATCTTGACAAAGGGAAAAACAGCGGCCTTGAGCAGGGGAACACCATGAATATATTCAGGCCAACAACAACGGTAAGCGACCCCATGTCTAAAGAGGAGAAGACAATCACCTTTCCTCCTGCGGAACTGGGAAAACTTGTAATAATCCGTGCAGAGGAGGATACATCCACTGCATTTATAACAAAAAGCAGGCAGGTCATCTATAAGGGAGATAGGGTAAGAACAGCAGAATAAAAGAGGCTATAGGTGATAGGCTCTGGGCTATAGGTTTTCCTATTACCCAAAGCCCATTGCCTATAGCCTAATTATTTTCTATGGCTCACGAAATAAAATATTGGCTTGCCCTTGGAAGGATTAAGGGAATTGGCAAACTAGCATATAAGACGCTCATTGACGAATTCCGTGAGCCAAGACTTGTTTTTGAATCATCGGTAAAGAGACTTGAACAAACCCAGGGTGTCGGGAAAAAACTCAGCCAGGCCATAAAAGGATTTAACGAGTGGAAGTGGGTAGAAAATGAAATAAACCTCATAAAGAAACACGACGTTAAATTCCTGACCCTGAGACACGCGGATTTTCCCAAATCCCTGCTTTCAATCCCCGATCCTCCGCCTTATCTCTATGTAAAAGGGACAATATGTAAAGAGGATGAAAATGCCATAGCTGTTGTTGGCACAAGGCTTCCAACATTATACGGCATCGCTGTTGCAGAAAAACTATCCAGAGAATTGGCCGCACTTGGGATTACAATTATAAGCGGCATGGCAAGGGGCATAGACTCGGCGGCGCACAGAGGGGCTATTGCAGGCAAAGGCAGGACGATTGCTGTGCTTGGCAGCGGCATTGATGTGATATATCCGTCAGAAAATAAGAAACTGTATGAACAGATTATATCAAATGGCGCTGTTGTGTCCGAGTTTCCCATTGGCGCCCCGCCGCTTGCAACAAACTTTCCCCAGAGGAACAGGATTATCAGCGGCCTTGTTAAAGGCGTGCTGGTTGCAGAGGCTTCCTTAAAAAGCGGCTCTCTTATAACAGCAAGATTGGCGCTTGATTACGGAAGGGATGTTTTTGCCCTGCCGGGCAGCGTAACATCCAGTAAGAGCAAGGGCACAAATAAGCTTATTAAAGATGGCGCAAAGCTTGTTGAAGATATAAGGGACATATTGGAAGAGTTGTCAATAAATATATCAGGAGTCCGGAATCAGAAAACAGAAGTAACTACAGACACAGCAAGAAAGATACGACCACGGCTTTCACCTGAAGAAGAAAAGATTATGAACCTTCTTGATGAACCATGCTTCATTGACAGCATTATACAAAACACAGGTTTATCCGCCCAAAAGACATCATCACTGCTTCTGGATATGGAATTAAAGGGGCTTATTGAGCAGCAGGCTGGAAAACAGTTTATAAGGAGAATATGATTGCACAGATTACAAAAGACGATTGCACAGATAAAAGATTGCTTTTAAATCTGTGTAATCACTTTTCAAAAATCCGTGTAATCACTTTATTATTATGTCCAGATCACTCGTCATAGTAGAGTCTCCTGCAAAGGCAAAGACCATAAACAAGTTTCTCGGCAAGGATTTCACAGTGAAGTCTTCCATCGGCCATATCCGCGACTTGGTTGAGAAAGGGATAGGGGTAGATGTAGAAAATAATTTTGAGCCAGTGTATGAAATTTCGCCCGATAAAAAAGCTGTGGTTGCCGAATTAAAAAAACTTTCCAAGGGTGCGGATACGGTGTGGCTCGCAACAGATGAAGACCGCGAAGGTGAGGCCATCGCATGGCATTTGTCGGAAGCGCTGGACTTGAAGCCGGAGAAAACAAAACGGATAAGCTACTCTGAAATTACCAAAGAGGCTATTCAAAAGGCAATTGAAAATCCTAGAACAATTGATAAAAATTTGGTTGACGCTCAGCAGGCGCGCAGGGTTTTGGACAGGCTGGTCGGCTACGAGATTTCTCCAATCCTTTGGAAAAAAGTGAAACCCGCCCTCTCTGCAGGAAGGGTGCAGAGCGTTGCCGTAAGATTGATTGTGGAGCGGGAAAGAGAAATACAAGATTTCAAATCTGTTTCATCTTACAAAGTGTCGGCTGTTTTTCTGAATCAGAAAAACGAGGTGGTGAAAGCGGAACTGCCGAAAAAGTTCCAGACCAAAGAAGAGGCGAAATCATTCCTCGAAAAATGCAAAAATGCGGAGTTCTCCATCGCCAACATAGAGACAAAGCCCGCAAAGAAATCCCCATCCGCTCCTTTTACCACTTCTACACTTCAGCAGGAGGCAGGAAGAAAATTCGGATACTCTGTTGCTCAAACCATGAGAACTGCGCAAGGGCTTTATGAGAGCGGAAAAATAACCTATATGCGCACGGATTCGGTAAATCTTTCAGACACCGCGCTTGCCCAGGCGAAGAAGGAGATTGAAAAATTATACGGAAAAGGCTTTATCAATATCCGTCGTTACAAAACAAAGAGCAAGGGAGCGCAGGAAGCGCACGAAGCCATTCGTCCTACAGATCTCGGCGCCTCTTCAATTGAAGGCAATGCGCAGGAACTCCGCATTTATGATCTGATTTGGAAAAGGACGATTGCTTCGCAGATGAGTGATGCCCTGCTGGAGAAGACTACAGCAACAATCTGCGTATCAACGGCTGAAGAAAGTTTTGTTGCGCAGGGAGAAGTTCTGAAGTTCGAGGGGTTTTTGAAAGTTTATCTGGAAGGAAGAGACGACGAAGATGAGGAAAACACAGAAGGCATTCTTCCTCCTTTGAAAATCGGCGAGAAACTCACCGGTAAAGAAATAACTGCTACAGAACGTTTCACGCATCACCCGCCCAGATATACCGAAGCTACACTCGTGCGCAAGCTGGAGGAACTAGGTATTGGAAGGCCTTCAACCTATGCTCCCACAATCTCTACCATTCAAAAAAGAAATTATGTGGTTAAGGAAGACCGCGAAGGGATGAAGCGAAATTTCAGTTGTTTCACTTTGAAGAATAAGCAAATCACAGAAGAAATTAAATCGGAAAACACCGGAGCAGAGAAGGCAAAACTCTTTCCCACGGACATCGGCATGGTGGTAAATGATTTTCTTATGAATAATTTCAAAGACATTATGGATTTCAATTTCACGGCAAAGGTGGAAGAGGAGTTTGACGAAATTGCCGGAGGAAAATTGGTGTGGACGAAGATGCTTGCGGCGTTTTATAAACCCTTTCATGAAATAGTGAAGCATACTGCCGAAACATCAGAGCGCCAAAGCGGCGAGCGCCTGCTCGGCAAAGACCCGAAGACAGGGAAACAAGTAATCGTAAGGCTCGGAAGGTTTGGACCTATGGTTCAAATAGGACATCAGGATGACGATGAGAAACCACGTTATGCTTCGCTTCGCAAAGACCAGCGTGTGGATAACATCACCTTTGAACAGGCAATGGAACTTTTCAAACTGCCACGCAATCTCGGAACACATGAAGGCAATGAGGTGATTGTGAGCATAGGACGTTTTGGTCCGTATATAAAATATAGAGATGCATTTGTGTCGCTTCCCAAAGGCGAAGACCCTTACACGATTTCTCTGGAAAGGGTCAAGGAAATTTTAAACGGCCCCCGCCTGCCGAAAGTGTTAGGCAAGTTTCAGAATGAAGATGTCAGTGTGGCAAAAGGGAGATTCGGCCCTTATGTGAAATATAAAAATATTTTTGCATCCTTGAGCAAAGGGGAAGATCCGCTCAGTGTAACTCTGGAACGTGCCATTGAATTGGTAACTGTGAAGGAGAAAAAAGAGCAGGAGAAAATCATCAAGGCATGGGACGAGAATACAAGCGTGCGCGTGGTAAACGGCAGATACGGCCCGTGCATTCAGGCCGGAAAAAGATTTTTCCGCATCCCCGCAGATAAACAGCCGCAGGAGCTTACGCTGGATGAATGTCTTTCCATGGCTGGATTGAACGAGGAAAAGAAAAAATCCAAAACTGCAAGCGCAAAGGGAAAAGTAAAAAGCGGAAAAGCAAAAATTCGCAAGGCGGGTTAAATAAAACAACCCGATGAATACCTCCTCCCCTTGTGAAAAAATATTCCAAAAAGACAGGCAAGTCGGTTAAATGCCCGAAGGAAGGGTGCGGGTATAAAAAAGATGAGTCAGAAGTCAAGAGTCAGGATCCTGCCCCTGCAGGCCTTAAGCAGGGGTCAGAAGAAGTAAAAGCTTCTGTGTAATGTATCGCTCATCTAACGACCAGGCTCATCAGCGGCTATGAAGCGCAGCGGAATAGACATCTGGTGGAGCGCCTTGTTGTGCCACAATTCTATACGGATTGAAGCTCTGAAGTGCAGTTCGGGCAACGCATCGCCTTAATAGGAATGGCGGTGAAGCATTTTGGACATTCCTTGGTCGTTAGTTCGGCGACTGGTGCTTCCTCTTTCTTTTTGAAACGGTTCATTTGCTTGATGACTATGAAGATTGCAAAGGCCACGATAATGAAATCCAAGGCGGTGTTGATGAATACACCGTACTTGATTGTGACTGCCTCTGCCGCAATGGTTTTCTCTCTGAGCGTGATTGCCATGTGAGAAAAATCGATGTTGCCTACAAGCAATCCGATTGGTGGCATGATTACGTCGCTCACAAGCGAACTTACAATCTTCCCAAATGCAGCACCGATAATAATACCTACGGCCATATCAACAACATTACCACGCATAGCAAATTCTTTGAATTCTTTGAGCATTCCCATGTTCATCCTCCTTCTGCTTGGTCATGGAGTTACGGTTTTTCATTCGGCACAACATTATTTTTTATTTTTTATGCCGCATGCGTATTATAGGGAAAGCTATGAGTCTGGTCAAGAAAATATAACCTTTACAATTCTTAACTCATTGAAATTTAAGAAGATTAACCCGAAAAACTTGACAATGTGTATAAAAATAAATATGATGTGTATGGAGGTGATGGAGGATGACTACTGCATTGAAAGTGAGGAAACAGTTTCTCCTGGAATCGGATAAAATAGAATCCGTCAGAAAAATTCTGGGGGCAAAGACGGACACTGAGGCAATAAATAAGGCATTAGACATTGTGATAGCAAATAGCAAGATAGAGAAAATGTTCATGTCAATTAAGGGTAAAGGAAATATTAAAGATGTTTATGGCAGGGTTTCCAGTTAAGGTTATTTTTGATACCTCAATATGCATCCCGTTTATAAATAATGGTATTTCCTATCCCGTGTTTGAGCTAAAATTCGGGAAGCCAGTGTTTTATATGAGCGCAATTGTCATTGAAGAACTCTATGCAGGTGCATTTGATAACACCTCTATAAAACTCCTTGATAAAATTTATACGACCTTCGCAGATCTTAGCAGGTTAATAACTCCCGATGCATCCGATTGGCAGAAAACAGGTAAAGTTGTTGCCAAACTTGGGAAAAAGTATGGTTTTGGGGATAACTTTTTATCAAAGATTACAAAGGATGTCTTAATTGCCCTTACCGCAAGGAAGATCGGGGCAATTGTTGTTACCTATAATAAAAGAGATTTTTTGAGAATAAGAGAATTTGTCGATTTTAAAATTTATGGAGGAAACACATGAACACTACCAATTCCAAAAAACTCATGCAAAAGGCGCAGGGCATCATCCCCGGCGGCGTGAACAGTCCTGTGCGGGCATTCAAGGCAATGGGAGGAAATCCGCTCTTCATAAAAAAGGCCAAAGGCTCAAAGATATACGATGCAGACGGCAACTGCTTTATAGATTATGTGGGCTCATGGGGGCCGGCAATCCTCGGCCATTCACATCCAAAGGTAAATGCTGCTTTGAAAAAGGCGGTTGACAGAGGAACAAGCTACGGTGCGCCAACAGAGCTTGAAGTAACCCTCGCAGGGTTTGTGCTTGAGGCGTTTCCTACTATGGACATGGTGCGTTTTGTAAACTCAGGCACAGAGGCGACAATGAGCGCTATCCGCCTTGCGCGTGCATATACGAAAAGAGACAAGATAATAAAATTTGAAGGATGCTATCACGGTCACAGTGACGGCCTTCTTGTAAAGGCAGGTAGCGGCGCAGCAACCCTCGGCGTACCGGACAGCCCCGGGGTTCCGGCGGATATTGCAAAAAATACATACACAGCCATATATAATGATATTACATCTGTTGAGGATATTCTCAGAAATGACCCTGAAGGAGTGGCATGCATAATAGTAGAAGGTGTGCCGGGCAATATGGGTGTTGTGCTTCCACAAAGCGGCTTTTTAAAGGCGCTCAGGGATATGTGCAATCAATACGGCATTGTGTTGATACTGGATGAGGTGATGAGCGGATTTAGGCTTTGCTACGGCGGGGCGCAGAAGGTTTATGATGTTGACCCTGATATGACATGCCTCGGACAGGTAATTGGCGGAGGTTTGCCTGTCGGCGCATTCGGCGGAAAGAAGAAAATTATGGAGATGCTGGCGCCATCCGGCCCTGTTTATCAGGCAGGGACATTGTCAGGCAATCCTCTTGCAATGACTGCAGGCATAGAGACTTTAAAGATATTAAAGGGCAAAGGGGTTTATGAAAAGCTGGAGAAAACCAGCAAAGAACTGTGCTATGGTCTTGAAACTATAGCAAGGAAAAAAAATATTCCTGTGCAGGTTGCACGGGCAGGCGCAATGTTCACGCTGTTTTTTAACGACAGACCGGTTGATAATTATGAGGATGCCAAGAAAAGCAACCTTGAAAGGTTTGCCAAATACTTTAAGAAGATGCTGGAATCAGGCGTCTATCTTGCTCCGTCTCAGTTTGAGGCAGTGTTTGTTTCATTGGCGCATTCAAAAAACGACATTAATAAAACACTGGCTGCCGTAGAAAAGGTATTTAAAGAATTATAATGTTAAAAAATAGAAAAACCTTGACAAAATGGACTCGTATAAATTACCTTATAATTCATACAATACACAAATCACACTTACATACTTTTTTATCCGAGCTACGAACTAGCAACTCCAAATCGTAGTTAACGCCCAGGTAGCTCAGTCGGTAGAGCAGAGGACTGAAAATCCTCGTGTCGGGGGTTCAATTCCCTCCTTGGGCACCATGAATATCAAGGGGTTAGCAAATAATATTAGCTAGCCCCTTTTCTTTTTGATTATTATGATTCGCACAACAGCAAATCCCATATCAGATTTCAGACTCTATAAATGCGGCATCCTGATAATGAAAGAGTTGTCGCGTTTTGTATGTGCCGTTTTGTTATTTTTTTCTACGGTAATAATTGACGGTTGCACTATGACTGCCTATGTGACCACAGATAATATCACAACCAAGGACACGACCTTTATTGTATCAAACAAAAACGACCCGATAGGCGTTGCCCCTATAATATCAGAAGAACTGAGTAAACTGGGATTCAGCATCCAAACTTTTCATTCTAATCAAAAGATGCAGGAACACGAGCCAAAACTGACACTAGCATTTGGAAGCGGATTCTTCATTTCTGAAGATGGCATGCTTATTTCCAATCTCCATGTAGTGAAGGATTCCTCTGCTATTATTATCAAAAAAGTGGATGGTGAGAGTTTCAAGTCCAGAGTTATAATCATAGACGAAGAAAACGACATTGCAATATTGAAGCCGCTTGAGCCTATAAAAGTGCTCAAATGGATGCGGCTGGATCAGAGTGAGAATGTAAAAATTGGCGACCACATAAAAGTAGTAGGTTTTCCACTCATAGATTTATTGGGAAAACATCCGAGGGTCACTGAGGGTATAGTCTCTGCCGATGTAGGGCTCATGGATAATCCAACACGTTTCCAGGTTTCAGCTGCCATTCAACCCGGAAATAGCGGAGGGCCTATTTTAAATGAAAAATTTCATGTAATAGGCATTGCAACGGAAAAACTTTCTGATTTATATACGCTTAAAAAAACAGGGACCGTTCCTCAAAATGTGAATTTTGGAATAAAGATTAATTACGCCGCAGCGCTATTTAATGATGATATCAGAAAATCAATAGACACCAAAACATCGGATGTGGTTTCACTGGAGGATGCGATAGAGGCCACTGCCTTGATTGCAGTCAATGACAGTGACACTCCAAAAAGTGCTGCCACGCCCAGACAAAACAGGAGGATTTTGCTTACCTATAGCTATAATTATGCCTGGGATGGATTCTATTACACCCTTTTAAGATTTAATATGCAATGGATTGATGAAAATAGCGGCGAAATCATAGCTAATGGCAATTTCTCAGGAACATCTTTTTCAAGCTATGAGACTATTGTCCGTAGTGTATTGAAGGAAATCTTTGCTAAAGCTGGAATCAAATAAACGCCGGCTATGCACTGTGGCAAAATACAGATACTCCTTGTTCTGGTCACCTGTGCCAGACCTCTGCACCTACTCATATTGTATACAAACTCTATACCCTCTCATACGGGTCAAAAAGCTTTTTATATTCATCAAGCACAAACCTGTCAGTCATGCCGGCAATGTAGTCGCAGATGAGCCGCTCTTTGCCCTTTTCTTCCAATTCAGCATATACATGGGGCGGAAGAAGCTTGGGCTCGTCTGAATAAACCTTAAAAAGTGCCTTGAGTATGCGGTCTGCCTTATCCGCCATCCGTATTACCCTATGGTGGCTGTAAAGATTCCTTTTGAGAAACTTTTTTAACTCTGTGTTTTTCTTATTCATATCAGGGCTGAATCTTGCTATGGGTTCGCCGATATCCCTGATATCCTCAACAGAGCCTATCTTCCTCTTTTCTATTTCTTTTGATATCTGCACAATCAGGTCTGTAACCTGTTGGTTTATTATCTGGATTATTGTCTGAGATTTATGAATCTTAAATTCCTCTCCTGGAAAGGCCTCCCTTACCCTCTCATAATGGTCCAGCCAGAGTTGCACCTCTTTCAACTGCTCTACATCAATCATCTCGGAAGACAGGCCGTCATCTATATCATGGTTGTTATATGCTATCTCGTCTGCCACATCAACTATCTGCGCCTCAAGGCAGGGCGCTTTTTCAGGCTCATATTCCTTCAACACATCAGGGCTGTCATGTTCGGAGCAATGCTTTACAATTCCTTCTCTTACTTCCCATGTCAGATTTAAACCCTTAAAACCGGGATACCGCCTCTCAAGATATTCTACAATCCTTAAACTGTGGAGATTGTGCTCAAAACCGCCGTGACCTTTCATGAGTTGAGCCAAAGTCTTTTCCCCCGTATGCCCAAAGGGCGGGTGACCGAGGTCGTGGGCAAGAGCAATGGCCTCTGCCAATTCTTCATTCAGGCGGAGAGCCCTTGCAATGGTTCTGGCTATCTGCGCCACTTCTATTGTGTGAGTTAAGCGGGTCCTGTAGTGATCGCCTTCATGATACACAAAGACCTGGGTTTTATATTCCAGCCTGCGGAAGGCATTGCAGTGGATAATTCTGTCCCTGTCCCTTTGAAAGGCTGTCCTGAAGGGATGTTCATCTTCCTTATATCTTCGTCCTTTGGACTTCTTGCTAGCCATTGCATGTGGTGCAAGTTTCTTTGCCTCTAAATCAGCAGATGTCATTATTTCTTTCATAACCATTTGACCCTCAATAAATTATGTGTTTTGCCAATGGCAAAACACTGGACTGCCTTGTCATATAAAGCATATGATTCCGTAAAGTAGCGATTAAAAACCTCGCTATTTTACATCTTCCACTTGCAATTGCTTCGCAGCAAGTGGAGCCAGCCGATTTGGCTGCCATACTGCGTTATCGGACAATTTTTGGGTAACTTGTAAAGGGTTGACATTTTCTCCTTATTAGATAAGATGTTCTATATGAGCTACAGACTTTCTATCATATTTTTGATTTTTTTAACAGGTTGTTCTGTTATCTCTGGAAATATAAGGCGCGAGATTGACAGAACCATAACCTTACCTATGGTTCAGACAAACCCAAACGCTTATAAAGGTAAAAATGTCATCTGGGGCGGAATAATTATATCATCAAAAAATCTTGCCGATAAAACAGTCATCGAAGTGCTTCAAACACCTCTGGACAGAGCAGACATGGTAATTGACAAAGAACTTTCTAAAGGCAGGTTTCTTGTAGATAGTTCAATATATTTGGACACCTTTTTATATAAAGCAGGCAAGGAGATAACTGTTGCGGGCATAATCAAGGGCATAACAATACAGAAGATTGGAGAAATGGATTATGTTTACCCTGTACTGGAACCATTGCAGATGCGTATCTTTGAACCACAGTCGGAAATAATTTACGAACCGCCTCAGCCGTGGCGGCCTTATCAGCCATACAACCCATATTATCCGTACCATCCATATTCCCCTTACCCATATTATCATCCATATTATCCATATTATTTATCCATATTATCCGCCGAGATAGCTACTCTTTTGGGCTGCAGCCGTCTTTTACCTTTGCCAGATATTCTATATATTCGTCATAATACTCATCCATAAAATCCATAGGATCAACCTTGCTTGTGTCAATCTCTTTTTTTTGTTTAAGAAATTCTTTAAATGTCATGCTCATAGATTTTGTCTTACCGGAAAATAAGCTCTAGATTGTAAATCAGCAGGTTCAATTTTTTGCCACACATTGATACCGGCAATGAACAAAGCCAGCGGCGTCAGGTGGAAGATTAATCTATCTACTGAGGTAGTAAGATGCCAAACAATATCATGCGGACTTATCATGTATATAAAGATATAGATTGCACACTGCGATAAAAGCATTGTTTGTAAAACAAAGAGCGGCCTGTGAAGAAAACCGCGCCAATTGACGAGTGATGTCAATATATATCCATACCATATGAAGCTGAAGAGCGTTATATCTACGAACATAGATTTGCCCATCGTATTTACTATAACCGATAAACGACTTATATTGTCGAGGATTACGTAAAAATTCAGATTGCTAAAATATTCGCCTGGTATGCCGAAATATAATCTATAAGCAAGCCAAGGTAATACAAAAACAGCTAAAATAACTGATATTGTCAAAAGGCGCCGCTTTAGCTCCCCTGAAAGATATTGCGCAATCAAACATGCTCCAATCAAGGCAAATGTCAATCCTTCATTTTTAGTCCACGCACCCATTCCAAGAAACAAAACGGCTATTGTAAGAAGCAAATAGTTTTGATTCAGCAGGAAAAGATATAGGAAACCGCAGAAACTTATGAAATATATGGACAAGGTAATATCCGCATACCCGACGTAATCATAAACGAATAAGTTCACACTCATTGCAGGGAAACCACCGGCATGAAGCACAAGCATAGGTGTTAACGAAAGAAGGGTAGTAAATAATAGCGCATTGTTGCGAGAGGAAATTTTTTTTAACAAATAATGGAAGATTATCAGCAGTGAAACATATTGCAGAGGATACATAACCTTTGCCATGTGATCATTGAGTTTGCCCATAGAGGTATATATCCATGCAACAGATAAAGGAATTAAAAGAGGATAATCAGCGTGAGAGGAGGCGTTTAGGAGAAATTCTGGCGAAACCTTTTTTTCCATAAAAAATCCCCTGGCCTTGAGAAACCATATTTCCAATGCGTCCCATCCGTTGAGAGGCATAAGAAATGCACACATAAATGTGTATATTACCTGCAATACAACAATGAGTAGCAGAATTACATCATGCCATTTAAGGTTGTGAAAACAGGAAATGTCAAACGCCTTGAAATGAGCGGAAAACAAATTTCTCCTGTCGTGGGATAAACAAGAGAAAGTCGTCAAAACAATCCAGATAACGGTTATATTAAAAAAGCTGAAGGGAATGGATAATATCGTATAAATAAACATCTGCATCGATATAATGCCAAGACCCAGCATAAAGGAAACAGCCAGTCTTGCCCACATGCCAAAACCCAGCGCCACCCCCTTCTCTATGTAGCTCAGCGCTATGAGGCCGGATAAAATAAATATGCAGATGGACGCCGTAAACAATAAAAATTCCATGATTACCTCATATCGTTTTTTTGCAAACTGTAAATGGCCTGATATGCGCTATTATGAGACCAATAAATTCTTTGTGCGAAAGGTAAGCTGTTAATTGTGGATTCAATCTTAGCCAATGGAAAGTTATAAGGGATATAGAATAATATATAGTTGCTTTTGAGCAGTTCTTCTATCCGCACTTCTTCACTTTGATTAACCATAATTACCTTTCTGGGATAAAGATAATACTTAACCAGAACAGGATAATATAAATAATATAAACCGCCTTCCTCTCCAAACGGATTAAAACAATAGAAGGCGCTGTTTCCCGGGGTGAGAGAAACTACCTTGCCGAGAAAATCATACAGCGGATATTCAACAGCAAATGTTTTAAAAATGCTTTCTTTGGAAAAGAATATCTGCCCCCATACTATGCCCTCTGCTTTAAAGCTCGACATGTTTGACACAAACCAGATGGATAACAGAAATATTCCGATGATATATTTTACACTTCGTCTGAACATACAGTAAACATTCTCAAAACCTTATCAGATTATATTTGAGAATGCAGTATAATGTCCGAAATCCGTCCTTCCACCCAATTTTCTTCCCTTCGCTGTAGGATCTTCCGGAATAGGAAATCCCCACCTCATATATCCTTGCACCCAATCGCGCCACCTTTGCGGTAATCTCCGGCTCAAAACCGAAACGATTTTCCACTATGACAATTCGGTTAAGTGTCTCTTTTTTGAAAACTTTATAGCAGGTTTCCATATCAGTAAGATTTATGTTGGTCAACTTATTAGACAACAAGGTCAGCAATTTGTTTCCCGCCATATGCCAGAAATAGAGAACCCTATGCGCTTCTCCCCCGGCAAAGCGGGAGCCATATACCACATCGGCTCTGCCATTCAATATCGGCTCTAATAATTGGGGATAGTCCCGAGGGCTGTATTCAAGATCGGCATCCTGAATGATGACGACATCGCCGGACACTTCTTTAAGTCCACGCCGAAGCGCCGCCCCTTTGCCCATATTTTTTTCTTGAAAATAAATATGAACCTTGCCGTTGGTGCCGGTTGTCCGATCTCCAAACATTGCTTTCAGTATTTCCCGTGTGCCGTCGGTGGAACCATCATCCACAATAATAATTTCATACGGAATGCCGGTTTCAAGAACTCTCGCAATCACCTTTTCTACAAACGGCGCTTCATTATAAACCGGTATAACAACGGAAACTTTCAAAACATACCTCTTAAAACTTCAAATGATAAAAAACCATATCTACTTATACGGTATCGGATCATCCGCTCCGGCTTCTCTAAACCCTTTGAGCCTTAACCTGCACGAATCGCATTTGCCGCATGCTACCTCCCCCTGTCCCCCTCCATGAGGGGGATAAGGGGGAAGGTAGCATGACCATGTCAAATGAAATGGCGCATTAAGCTTAAGCCCTTTTTTCACAATTGCCGACTTCCTTATGTGAATGAGCGGCGTTATTATTTCTATCTTGGTATCCGGCTTTGTGCCGGCATCTATTGCCTTTCCAAATGCCTTATAAAAAACCTCCCTGCAATCAGGATAGCCGGAACTGTCCTCCTCAACAGCGCCAATGTAAATCTTATGGGCGTCTATTACCTCTGCCCATGATACTGCAATTGAAAGCAAATGGGCATTTCTGAAGGGGACATAGGTGACAGGAATGGCTGATAGCTGCTGGCTGGTAGCTGACGTCTGAATCGGAATATCTATGCCTTTATCCGTCAACGCAGAACCGCCGATTTCTTTTAAATACCCTACATCAACAACAAGCCTTTTTTTCACGCCATAAAAATCAGCAATATCATTGAATGCCTTGTGTTCTCGTTTTTCAGTCCTCTGACCATAATTGAGATGCAAAAATGCCATCTCATGTTCAAGACTGGCAATAGCAGCGGCAACAAGACTATCCATGCCGCCGCTTACAAGGACTATGGCAATGGGTTTCTTTTCTTTTCTCATTTTCATAAGATTTTGGAGAACCCCCGCCTGCTTATGGCAACCGTAAAATAGCGATTAAAAACCTTGCTATTTTACAAACTGGCGATTTGCCTGCCATACTTCGTTGTCGGCGAATTTTTGCTCCTCACCGTATCGGTGAACATACGGCTCGTTGCAAATAACACACCCCTTTAGTCCCCTCTCGAGAGGGGATTTAGGGGTTGTTGTCTGGCAGGCAACTTACCAGTTTCCCCAAAAATCAATGTCTATTTTTGGAGCAAGGGTTCTCCTAGGCAGGAATTTGTTCTTATTCCGAACTCACTCACCTAACAGCTTTTGCAAGAAGATTTTTTTGCCTTTTTTGCCGTCTTCTTTGTTGCTTTCTTTGCTGCCTTCTTTTTTGCTGCCATAGTTTTCACCTCCTTTGTCTTAAATTATAGCCTGCTTCCTTTGCCACATCCATCACTTGTTTCAGAGGCACATTTTTCTTTTCTGCTATTTTTTTGCAATCCTCGTATTCGGATTGAATGTTTATTAATTTACCATCCTTTTGAGAAACTTTAACCCTCACCTTTCCATAAGGTGTTGAGACATCTTCTGTCTTCCTTTCAAGGCAGTATCTGTTCACTTCATATGTCCGAATACCTAATGTTGTAGTTTCCTTAAAGATTACATCAATGATTGGATTTTGTTTATTTTCAGAACATAAAACATTTAAAAGTATGGCTGGCCTTCCCTTTTTCATCTGTATTGGTATAAGAAATACATCAAGGGCGTCTTTTTTGAAAAGCCTTGCCATAAGATAGTCGTATATCTGGGGATTCATATCATCTATATTAGTCTCGATCATGAGAAGTTTTTCATGACCATGCCTGCCTCCGTTTGATGCCAGCCCTTCACCAATCACCAGTCTCAATATATTCGGAATTTCCTTAAAATTCTTATCGCCTACACCGCAGCCTGTACCTTGTATCGTCATATTTGGCATGTTGCCAAAATCCTGCGCCAGCGTTTTTATTATGGCCGCACCTGTTGGTGTTGTAAGTTCTGATGCAACAGGAGATGAAACGACCGGCACATCTTTTAAAAGCTCCAGAGTAGCAGGCGCAGGCACCGGCATTCTTCCGTGCGATGTCTCGACCCAGCCTGAACCCAGGGGTAAAGGCGAGGAATATATCTTTTCTATGCCCAATTGTTCAATACCGATAGCTGTTCCAACTATATCCGCAATAGAATCCACTGCCCCAACCTCATGAAAATGAATATCGTTAATATTGCACTCGTGAACCTTTGCCTCTGCCTTTGCAAGATTAAGAAAGATGGCGGCGCTTAATGCTTTAACCTTTGCAGAGAGTTTGCTTTTATTGATAAGATTTTTTATACCAGTGAATGTTCTATGATGGCTGGATTCTTTGAATCTAATCTTGAAATTGCTGCCAACTATGTTGTGCCGCTCGTCTCTTGAGGCAGATACGGAATAATCTTTTATGGCCAGCTTTTTAAGCTCTCTTTGCAGGATTTTTATATCAAGACCCGAATCAATCAATGCCCCAACAACCATATCGCCGCTTATACCTGAGCAGCAGTCAAAGTATGCTATTTTTACTTTTCCATCTTTCATTTTAAATTTTGTTTTATCCCCTGTTTATCAAACTCGCCGCATATCCTGCGCCAAAACCGTTATCTATATTAACCACAGTAACACCTGCTACACAGGAGTTTAGCATGGCAAGAAGCGTTGTAAGCCCGCCGAGGTTTGCGCCGTAGCCGATACTTGTCGGAACCGCTATGACAGGCCTTGAAACCAATCCCCCAACTACGGAGGGAAGCGCGCCTTCCATGCCGGCAACAACAATTAATACATTGGCTGAAATGATTTTTTTCTTTTTGTGAAGAAGTCTGTGGATGCCTGCAACTCCAACATCATAAAGCCTCTCTACCTTATTGCCCATTGCCTCCGCCGTTATAACTGCCTCCTCTGCCACAGACATATCTGATGTGCCTGCGCATATAACCAGAATAGCTCCTTTGCCTATTATTTTTATGGGATGGGATTTTATAAATAAAGTTCTTGCGACATCATTGTATATTGCCTGCGGAACAGCCTTCCTTATAGCCTTTGCCTTAACCTTATCCACCCTTGTTGCAAGGATATTCTCCTTTTTATCCTTCATCTTTTTTATTATTGTTATAATCTGTGCTGCAGTCTTGCCCTGCCCAAGTATTACCTCAGGAAAGCCCTGCCGCAAAGAACGGTGGGTATCCAATGTGGCAAATTCCATCTCCTCAAAGGGAAGGGTTCTTAATGCGTCTAAAGCACTGACATTATTTACCTTCCCCTTTTTAATATTGCTGATAAGTTTTTTTAATGTGTCAACATTCATAGGTTAAGACAGATATAGGTAAAGACATAGGTAGAGTAAATGTGAGATATTTTCTATACCTCTGCCTCAACCTGCAGTAATAAGCGCCGCCGGATCAATAAGAAATACAGGTCTGCCGTCTCCAAGAACAGTAACTCCTATGATACCATGCATCTTTGTTATGGGCTGTGAGAGCGGTTTTATATAAGCATCTATCTCTCCTTTGAAATCATCCACAACTACGCCTGATATTTTATCTTTAACACAAATGATAACAGTTGGAAGGATATTTCTTTGTTCAAGAGAAGGCAGCATAAGGATACTCCTTAAATCTATAAGGGGTGCTTTTATATCATCATAAACAAAACAAGACGGCTGTTTGCTGTTGTTTACATCCTTCTTATTTACATCCAGCACCTTCAGCACCTTTGATATGGGAAGGGCAAACAATTCCTCGCCAATGGATACCAGCAGAACTTTTACTATAGATATTGTTACAGGCAGTTCAAGGATAATCTTTGTGCCTTTATTGAGTTGAGTTGATATTTCCAGCCTCCCGCCTATTGACTCAATATTTCCTTTTACAACATCCATACCAACCCCCCTGCCGGATGTTTCTGTAATCTTCTTTGCCAAACTCAGACCTGGCATGCAAACAAGAAGAAGAATATCTTTTTCTGACATAGTCTCCAATCTGTCTTTAGTAATCCCTGACAGCAAGGCCTTTTCTTTTAAGCTGTTTATATCTATTCCTTTTCCATCATCGTTTATTTCTATTATTATATTATCCCTTTGTCTCGCAACCGCAACGGTTATACGTCCTTTTGCAAGCTTGCCAAGCCGCTTCCTCTCTTCAGGCGCTTCTATGCCGTGGTCTATGGCATTTCTTATAATATGGACAAGCGGATCGGTCAGGTGTTCCAATACAGCTCTGTCCAGCTTTACATCGCCTCCCTGTATAACCAGTTCTATCTCCTTTTCTCCCTTTTTGCACATATCCCTTACTATTCTGGGCAGATTCTGAGTCAGGTCTTCAAATGGTATCATCCTTGCTGTTATGACAGCGTAATAAAGGCCTTCTACAATTCTGCCAAGTTGATGGGTGGCTTCCTGAAATTCCACTGGAAAAGAGTTTGTGACAACCTCTTTTAACTGGGACCTTACGGTAAAAAGCTCTCCCACAATACCCATAAAGTTATCAAAAATCTTGCCGTCCACTTTCATTGTGGCAGGAAGACCAAGTTTTGAGACGACCGAATGGGAAGATGCAGGAGGAATAACATTATTTTCCTGCCGCAAAGGACCGGAGGGATGCCTAACAAGTGGAGCTGCGAGATTTTCTTCTCTGGTTAATATGGCCTTAATCCTTGACAATAAGCCGCGGCAATCTATTCCAAGAGGCTTATCTTCCGCAATCAATTTTATAAATGTTTGCAATGTATCTGCGCCGCTTAGAAGGATTTCCATAATTTCAGGATTAACAGCTATCCTCTTTTTTCTAAGGGCATCAAGCACATCTTCCAATTGATGGCTCAAGGAAGACATGCCTTCATAGCCCATTGATGCAGCCATTCCTTTAATGGAGTGAAAATGTCTGAAGATATTATCTATACCGGCAGAGTTATTGGAGGTCTCATTTTCCAGATGAAGCAGTTCCTCGCTGATTCCTTTAAGGTGTTCTTCTGTCTCCTGAATAAATAGAGCCTTGTATTGTGATGTATCCATAGAAAGATAGTGAAACGAAGAAAGGGGAAACGGTGAAGGGGTGAAAAATATTTCTCCGATTCTCCGATTCACCATTTCGTATTATTTATTATTACTGCCTGCGACTCAATAACTTCTGTATCTCTTCTAATATCTTCTGACAGTCAACCAACCTTATTTTTTTACCAGCAGTATCAATAAACCCCAAGGTATAATTCTCATCTGAAGGTTCAAACTCAAGTTTATTAAAATCTTCTTTCCAGATAAAGGATATTCGTTCTCTACCACTTCCAGAAGCGCCAGTCTCAGATTGTTGCTCCTTTGATTGCTGTACGGCACCTGGTATCACTATCCCAAGGCTTGAGGTATCTTTTTTGATGACGGCTACCCTGTACGGCCCTTTATCACGAACCGACGACACACCAAATAATTCCTCTATATCAATTACAACAATTACCTCTCCCCGTCTTGTTATGGTTCCTTTTATATATCTCGGTTTTAGAGAAGATGAAGAAGATTGTATCACTGGCAGCATGAAAAATCGTTCTACCTCTACCACAGCAGCAACCACATCTGCATCTACAGCAAAGGTTTTATCATTTATGGATATGAGGAACTTATCACCATCTGTCATACGCCCTCCCACTAATGAGCGGATAGCGTATAGGAGAAGCGCATAGCGTATAGTATTTTCTATCCGCTATCCGCTCTATGCTAATGAATGTCCGCGGGTTCATTTTCCGACAATACCTCAACAGCGCCATGTTCAAGTTTAAACTGTGCAACCACCCGGCTCAGCTCATCTGAAACTTCCGCCATTTTTTTTGCAGATACCATTACTTCTTCTATTGCTGTCTTGTGATTATCAACCACATTATCAACATCTTCAGTAGTAGATACACTTTCTCTGGCTATATGTGCAATCTGTTCTATAAGTTTGACGGTTGTTTCCGCACCGTGTTTTTGCTTTTGGGTAAGGGTAAGGATTAATCCTGCCTCCTCTGCAACCTCCGAGGTAAAGGCAGAAATCTCATCAAAAGAACCCTTAACTTTATTAATATCTTCTCTGCCTTCTTGTGTAAAGGCTGCGCTTTCTGCCGCAGAATTTACCAGCCGCTCTACCTCGGCTCTTACTTCCTTGATTATAAGCGTAACATCTTCTACAGAATGTTTTGTATTGTCGGCAAGCCTTCGTACCTCTTCTGCGACAATTGCAAAGCCTCTGCCATGCTCACCTGCCTTTGACGCCTCTATGGTTGCATTAAGGGCAAGCAGATCAGTTTGTCTTGATATGTGAGTGATTACATCCAATATCTTTGGAATATTGCTTATCTTTTCTTCCAGGCTGATAATCATATCTTTTGTAAAGTCTACACCTTGCAATATTGACTCCATCTTTCTTAACGCTGATGTGGATGTTACAGCGCCTTTTTGAACCCGGGACCTGGTTTGAGATGCCACTGCTGCCATGTCAGTTGCCTTATCGGATACATCATCAGACAGCTTTGCCATTTCATGGATCGCCTTGGAGACATCTTCTACATGACCAGCCTGCTCCAACGCCCCTTCAAAGATTTTTGATGTGCCAACACCGATATCCTCAGTAGTTTTATGCCCTTTTTTTACCAGTTCATTTAATGTCTCGGCGGCTCCAAACAGGTTGGCTGATGCATCCTTTATATGATTTACAAGACCCTTAAGGTTCTTAAGCATGATATTTAAAGCCACCGCAAGCTCTGTGGATTCATCCTCAAGTATTTTGCCGTTTACATCTATGCCGTCCGGCCGTGTAAGGTCGCCGCTGCTTATATCATTAGCTATGGAAGTCAACTGGTGAAAATCCTTTGTAAGTTTTCTCGTAAATATAGAACCAAGTATCAATCCTATGATGATGGCCATCAAAAAGCTGATCGGCTCCCGCAGCCACTCTACAATATCCATCATCTGAACAACCCTCGGAGCAAATGCGGCTGTGAAAACAACAAAAATAAATCCAATAATAAACTTATAGCCTATCTGAACTTTTATCTTCATAATGCCTCCATTTAAAAGCAGGCAGAGGCAAAGGTATAGTAAAAAACAATTTGCTTTACTTGTTTTTTCTACCTCTACCTATTCCTGTCTTTCCTTGAAGTGTTCAAATCCTTCTATGGTGAGGTTAAGCACCTCGCCTTTCTTATTTAATACATTTATGCCGTTTCTCTTCGGCACTATTTCGCCAATATGTGTAATTGCTATATCCAATTCCCTTGATACAGTCTCTAATTTAGGAACATCCTTATTTGAAGCGGTGAACAGGAGTTCGTAATCCTCTCCTCCATTTAAGGCCAGCATTATATCCTGAGGATGGTCTAATATCCACCTTTTAAGACCAGTAGAGATTGGTATTTTTTCAACCCATACCTTTGCCCCTACAGCGCTTTGTTCCGCAATATGCCTTAAATCTGAAATCAGGCCGTCGCTAACATCAATCATTGCGGTTGCAAGCTTTTTTTCGGCAATTTTCCTCCCTTCCCTTACCCGTGGACAAGGGTCTATATGCGCCGTCACTGCATCTTTTAAAAATGGGGCCGTTATTATTTCATTGCCCTTTTTCTTTTCTGGCTTTTGACTTCCGACCCCAGATAGATGCATTCTGGGGCGGACTTCTGACTCCTGAATTTTATTCAATATCTTCATACCCAGGGCAGAATCTCCAAGGCGGCCGGTTACATATATATTATCTCCAACCGAAGCACCTTCTCTCAATACAACACGGTCTTTTGAAACCTCGCCAAGCATCGTCGTGCTTATTATTATTTTGTCAGGAGAAGACGATGTGTTGCCTCCGATAAGTTTAACGTCAAACTCTTCAGCCCTTTCCTTTATCCCTTTATAAAGAAGGTTGACAAAATCTGTTGTGGTACTAACCGGAAGGATTATTGAGGCAAGCAAAAAAGTTGGAGTTCCACCCATTGCCGCAATGTCGCTTAACGATATGCTTACAGCCTTTCTGCCAAGATTGTAAGAAGGTGTGTATTTGAGGGAAAAATGTATATCTTCAACAAGTGTATCTGTTGTGCATAAGAGATATGTGGATTCATCCTGTATGGTAACTGATGCATCATCCCCAATCCCCTTTATAACCCTTGGATGGCTTGCTGCAAATTGTTCAGCCAGCCTTTTAATGAGTGCGAGTTCTCCAAGTTCTTTTATTTGCATAAATGATACCGTCACCCGTGCCAGTTATGTGCGACCGTAAAAAACCACGGACACGGAACACGGTCACGATTAACGGTTTTTTGCCTACCGTGCCACTGCAATGCTTCTTTTACCAAGTGGAGAGACGGTTTTTTTAACCACCTTTACCTTTTTCTTTAATGCTATCTTCAATACATCATCCATATGTTTCACAAAAACAAAATTGAGCTTTTTCTGAATGTCCGCTGGTATTTCTTCAATATCTTTTTTATTTCTATCCGGCAATATAATCGTCTGAATCTTTGCCCTCAGCGCTGCCAGCGCCTTTTCCTTGACACCGCCTATCGGCAAAACCCTTCCCCTTAAGGTAATCTCTCCTGTCATTGCAATGTCTTTGCTGACAGGAATCCTTGTAAGGGTTGAGATAAGGGCGGTTGCCATGGTTACACCTGCTGACGGGCCGTCTTTTGGAATTGCGCCTGCCGGCACATGGATATGTATATCCAGTTCCTTATAAAAATCGTCTGCAAGCCCAAGCGTCTTTGCCCTGCTCCTTGCATAGCTTAAGGCCGCATGTGCAGACTCCTTCATTACCTCTCCAAGATGACCTGTTAGTGTAAGGTTTCCCTTGCCCTTCATCGTCGTTGCCTCTATGTAAAGGATTTCTCCTCCGACTGGCGTCCATGCAAGACCTGTGGCAACACCAACCTCATCCTCTTCCTGCTCAGCCTCTGGTATAAATTTGGGAACGCCAAGATATTCCTCAACGGTTTTTGCAGTAACCGTTGTCTGGCTCATTTCTCCTTCTGCAACCTTTCTGGCTACCTTTCTGCACACAGATGCTATCTCTCTTTCCAGATTCCTGAGGCCAGCCTCCTTAGTATACTGCGAGATTATCTTTTTTATTGCGTCATCAGTTATTTCAATAAGTTTTTTACTTAAACCATTTTCATCAAGCTGCCTTTCTACTATATATTTTTTCACAATCTCAAGCTTCTCTTCCTCTGTATATCCTGCAAGCTCCAGCACCTCCATCCTGTCCTTAAGTGCGTCTGGGATTGGATCAAGGAGATTTGCCGTTGTTATGAACATAACCTTTGATAGATCAAAGGGAAGATTCAGATAGTGGTCGCTGAATGCATTGTTCTGCTCAGGGTCCAGAACCTCCAGAAGGGCTGAGGATGGGTCGCCCCTAAAGTCACTCCCTATCTTATCTATCTCATCCATCATAAATACAGGATTGTTTGTACCCGCCTGTTTGATGCCCTGTATTATCCTTCCCGGCAGGGCGCCCACATAGGTTCTTCTGTGACCCCTTATTTCGGCCTCATCTTTTATTCCGCCAAGCGATATACGTACAAACTTTCTGCCCATTGCCTTTGCTATAGATCTGCCCAACGAGGTTTTACCAACACCAGGGGGGCCTACAAAGCAAAGTATTGGGCCTTTACTCTTCTGGTGAAGTTTTCTTACGGCAAGATATTCAAGTATCCTTTCCTTTACCTTTTCAAGGTCGTAGTGGTCCTCTTCCAGAACCTTTTTAGCCTTTTTGATGTCAAGTGTGTCTTTTGTTGTTTTACTCCACGGAAGTTCAACCAGCCAATCTAAATATGTCCGTATGATTGCAGACTCGGCTGCATCGGGATGCATTGATTCAAGCCGCCCTGTTTGTTTTAATGCCTCTTTTTCAACATCAGGCGGCATCTTTGATTTCTTAACC
>JACRML010000099.1 GCA_016214995.1 Deltaproteobacteria bacterium | reverse complement strand
CTTAAATGCATTGCCGAGTATGTCCTTCTCGGATTTAGGGGTAATATCGCCGCGCAGGTCTCTGTCAGCTATGGCCTCTGCTGTATGGGCCATGGATTTTAAATAGACAACCATATCTTTGAAGACATTGGCAAGGATGCCGATTTCGTCATTTGATTTTACATCCACCCTTATATCCAGCTCACCATTAGCAATCTTTTTGGAAGATTCTGCTATCCTGCTCAGAGGATTTGTTATAGTCCTCACAAACAGGGTAAGTATGATGCTGGCACCAAGAACTGTAAAGAAGCCATACATTATCCAGCGCATCCTGCTATCTGATAGAGAGGCATACATATCTTCAAGAGTGGTAGATATCATTAAAACCCCCCTTATCGTGTTCTCTGATGTATGACAGGCATTGCACTTCTGCTGCGCCTCTATTGGCACAAGGTATGTAAAGAGCCGTTTGCCGTCCGATTCTTCAATATAAGAAATTCCTTCTTTTCTGCCTTCTTTAAAAGCCTTGAGCACCTCTTTGAATTTCGGGTAATCAGTTCCAGAGGCGCCACCAGTTGGCTGCGGGATGCGCGGGGTCTTCCACTCCGGCTTCAACTCTCCGTATTCCTTCTCAACAGTCTTAAAGGTCTTGTCATCAGAGAATGCAGCCTCAACGCCGTTTCCCCTTATAATCTGAATCCTCTCTACGCCCTTGATGTTCTTGACGCCCTGCATGAGGTAATAGACCATGTCAGCCCTCTCATCGAGCATATCCTTATATAATGTGTGCAGGATGGGCTGTGTCATTAAATCACTTGTTTTTTTCCGTTCTTCGAGGAGGTTCTTTTCTTCCTGTGATATGACCTTGTAGATAAGGATTGTAAAACCGATAATTGAGATGCCAACAACGATAGAGAGTATCTTAATCAGTATGCTCTTTTTGAACAACCGTCTCTCCTTGAGTAGGGCGGGTGAAAGAAATGGTGGAAGACTATCCTTGATATATATTCTGCTTGCTAATACTAAATTAATAGCAGGTTGTCAAGATTTTTTGTTTTTGTTGCATTTATCTGAATTGACCCTTCGGCTGGTTAATGGGACTGTTGGGTGGTAGGCGGTGGGGTCAGACTTAACAATTGACATATTTTCCGCATTGACGATGTCTATCTGATGGATAAGTAGACATTTTCATAAATACAATAAGGAATGAACTACCCCGCAGCAAGCTGCGGGGTATCTGAAAACACCTCACAGAAGCTACAATTGTTGTTGATACAAAAAAAATTACGAAGCAAGCTTCGGGGAATTAGACCCGAAGTGATTAATGTGACGGTTCTATTAATTGTATATCTTTACGACAATGAAGGCTAATTGCAGTGGCGCTTTCCATATTTCTCTCAATTTTTTTACCGAACCTCAACAATTTGAAAATACTTGCAGAAAATGAGATACCCTATTTATTGCTCTCTTGCAGTTTTTTTATTTCATTGGGCGTCCTTATACACAACGACACAAATAAAGCCGCATGCAGAGCGTCAGAGCAAAGCAGACTAAGGCGCGGTTGTGAGGCAAAGCCAAGGCAAACTATCGAAGCCAGCGCAAGGGCAATATCAGTCTAATCTCGCAGAGGATTCTTCGCTTTGCTCGGAACAGGCTCCGGTGAGGAGTGAGGCATATTTTTAGCATACGCCGCAACGATGAACCCGCAGGTATGCGAAGTTATGACGCTCTGTATAGACCCAACAAATGCCTACCCTAAAACCACAATCCAACAAACAAAGTTTCAGGAACTTTCATGTTCCGCCTTTCCCTGTTTCACCCTCTCATGCAGCAAGACCTTTATCAATGCCCGCGGCCAACCCCTATTCCCTGACGAATTTCGTCAATATCTCTGACCAGCGATTTGGCTGTCACACTTCGTTATCGGCCAATTTTTGTTCCTCACCGCATCGGTGAACATACGGCTTGTAGCAAAAATTGCCCGCTGCTTTGTCTGGCAACTAACTTGCAGGTTTCCCCAAAAATCAATGTCTATTTTTTGGTTCAATAAAAAATTTGACTGAGGCTTGTTTTTCTGAAATAATCAGACAGCAAGACGATTACATCTATTACGAAGACAGATTACACAGATGACGGCATTACCGTCATTTCTTCACTTTGTTCAGGATGACACTTAGTGTCAGATTCCTCGCTTCATTCGGAATGACATTTTCTGACAAAATCTGTGTAGCCCTATATAAAAAAACTATGACAAAAGAATATAGCTTCCTTATAAATGGTAAGTGGCGGAAGTCGTCAAAAAAAGAAGATATAAAAAACCCTTTCAATAATGAGACAATTGCCCAAGTTTGTTTTGGGGAAGAAACTGATTTAGAGGATGCAGTTATATCCTCTCAAAAGGCATTTGAGATTACCAAAAAACTCCCTGCATATAAACGGGCAGAAATTCTGAAAGATATTGTCAAAGGACTTGAACAGAGAAAAGAGGAATTAGCAAGGACAATCACTCTTGAAGCAGGCAAGACCATAACAGATTCAAGGATAGAGGTTAACAGGGCAATAAATACATTTCAGATTGCATCGGAAGAGGCCAAAAGGATTGAAGGAGAAGTTATACCCCTTGACCTTCTGCCTGGCTCTGAAAACAGGTTTGGCATTGTAAAACGGTTTCCCATAGGACCGATTCTCGGAATAACGCCGTTCAATTTCCCCTTAAATCTTGTAGCCCACAAAATTGCGCCTGCAATTGCATCAGGAAACACAATCATCTTAAAGCCTGCGCCAAAGACACCTGTTACGGCTTTACTTCTTGGCGAAATTATAAGTGAGACTGATTTGCCTGCGGGTGGACTAAATATCATTCCATGTTCAAATCCCCTTGCAGAAAAATTGGTCATGGATGAAAGGATAAAGAAACTGTCGTACACAGGAAGCACGGCCGTTGGCTTAAGATTAAAGTCAAAGGCAGGAATGAAGAAGGTAACCCTTGAACTCGGCGGTAATGCAGCCGTGATTATCCATTCTGACACTGATACGGACTTTGCCGCAAGACGATGCACTGTTGGCGCATTTTCTTATGCCGGCCAGATTTGTGTATCCGTACAGAGGATGTATGCGCACGAGGATATTTACGACGAATTTATGGATAAATTTTTGGCAAATGTCAGAAACCTGAAATCAGGCAACCCGATGGACGAATCAACAAACATAGGCCCCATGATTGAAGAAGGGGCTGCAAAGCGCACAGAAGAGCGGCTGAAAGAGGCTGTGAAAGACGGGGCAAAAATTCTGCAAGGCGGCAAAAGAAACGGAAACTTTTTTGAGCCGACCGTGCTTACCAATGTCAAACCTTCCATGAAGGTATGCAGTGAAGAGGTCTTTGCCCCGCTGGTTGTTGTTGAAAGATATGATAATTTCGAGAACGCTGTTTCAATGGTAAATAACTCTATCTACGGACTCCAGGCAGGCATATTTACAAAAGACATAAAGAATATCTTTTATGCATACAATGAGCTTCTTGTGGGCGGCGTTATAGCAAACGACATACCAACCTACCGCATGGACCACATGCCATACGGCGGCGTCAAGATGAGCGGCCTTGGCAGGGAAGGGGTGCGGTATGCCATGGAAGAGATGACGGAGATGAAACTTCTATCAGTGAATCCGGGAGGGCCATAATAAATTTTTCTTGAATTTCTGGAAAATGTGCGTTAGTATACTGTATACAAAGAGGTTCAAGGGGACGAGAGTTATGGGAAACAAGTGAAAAAATCAAAATTTTTGTATTTACTCGAACCCTTGAATCTTACACCCATTGAACCCTAAATTTAATAAGGAGGTAACTAAAAGTGTCGTTAAAGATAACCGAGGACTGTGTTGCTTGTGGTGTGTGTCTACCGGAATGTCCGGTCAATGCTATCAGCGAAGGGGAAATATATGTTATAAACCCTGCTGTATGTATAGAATGCAAGGGGCATTATGATACGCCAAAGTGTGCTGAAGTTTGTCCTGTTGATTGCTGTGTGCAAGCATAGGTTTTGAAAACAAAGAGATCAATGGACCAAAAGGGGTCGAGGGATAAAGTAAAAAAACCTTAATTTTACGTTTCACATCTACTTTAGCCCTTGAGCCCTCATACCTTTTAACCCTACTTTGGAGAAAAAATAAAATGAAAGATTTCACGGTTTTTTGGGGCTGCACAATTCAAACCCGTTTCCCATTTCTTGAAAAATCAACCAGAATGGTTCTGGAAGGGTTTAATCTCCCATATCGTGACATTGACGGCTTTACATGCTGCCCTGAAAAATCACTTGTAAACAATATTGACCACGGCCTTTGGGTTCTGACAGCTGCAAGAAATATCGCGCTTCTTGACAAGGCAGACGTTGACCTTGTGAGCCCATGCACAGGCTGCGCCTCAAATCTTGCAACGGTAAATTCAGAGCTCCGCTTGCATCATAAAGAAAAGGATAAGGTAAATTCTATTTTAAATGAGGTCGGGCTTGAGTTTAAAGGTAAAAATAAACTTCGTCACCTTGTGCCGTTTTTTCATGATGAGGTCGGCATCCCCGCCGTCAAGAATAAGATAATAAAGCCATTCAACGGCATGAGGATTGCTATCCATTACGGCTGTCACATGATTAGGCCAAGCCATGCCTTAAAAAATGACGACCCGCTTGACCCAAAGAAGTTTGATAATCTCATAAGGACAATGGGTGCTGAAAGCGTTCAATATATGACAAAGCTTCTCTGTTGTGGTCAAGGCCTTGACAGGATTGACCAGCATGAAAATGCCCTGCACTTTGCAAGGATTAAACTCAAAGAACTCAAGGCATTAAAGGTTGATGCAATGGCCCTTTGCTGCCCATCCTGTTATCTGCAGTTTGACAATAACCAGTTTCTCATGGAAAAGGAAGGGGAAAAGTTCGGCATCCCAATAATATATTTTACGGAACTTTTAGGCCTCGCAATGGGATATAAACCTGAGGATTTAGGACTTGACTCCCACAGGATAGAGGCAACAGCATTTCTTGAAAAATGGCAAAGGCTTAACGGCGAAATATCTAAAACAACCGAGTTAAATAGACAACTGGAGGAAGGCTTTGGAATCGCTCAACTTTAAATTATTAGAGCAATGCTCAAAGTGCGGGGCATGTTATCACATATGCCCGTCCTGCCTGAATCTGGAAGGCTATGACCCTCGGGCTGTTATAAAAGATGTATTGGCAGGTCAGCATGAAAAATGGCTGAGCCACAAATCCATCTGGCAGTG